>NZ_JANSHG010000038.1:0-16730 GCF_047461555.1 Synechococcus sp. WC101 | reverse complement strand
GAAAAAGTTCTCGAAAAGATCCGCGAATGGGTGGAACGTGTGATTGATACTCTTCTGGGAAGTCCTCAGCCCCAACCTGCTCCCATTCCCGTAGAAAATGGATCCCATCGTCGTCGTTAATCCGACTGCCATTGCTTCCGCTGGCGAGCTCCTAAGCCTTCTGGTTCTGCACGGCCCCAACCTCAACTTGCTGGGGGTGCGAGAAGTAGGCATCTACGGCTCGGTGTCCTTAGAACAGATCGATCAGGCGCTCCACCAGCAGGCAGAAGTTCTTGGGGCAAAGCTGGAGATCCTGCAGTCTAACCATGAGGGGGTGTTGGTCGATGCCATTCACCGGGCTCGCCAGCAGCACTCCGGCATCCTCATCAACCCTGGCGCCTACACCCACACCAGCATCGCTCTGCGGGATGCCATTGCTGCCGTAGGGCTGCCCACGGTGGAAGTTCACCTGAGCAATATCTATCGCCGCGAACCTTTCCGGCAACACTCCTACATTGCTGCTGTAGCCATCGGCCAAATCAGTGGATTTGGAGCCCACAGCTACCTATTGGGCCTACAGGCTCTAGTTCAGCACCTGCGGCTGCAGGCTGCCCAAGCCTAACCGAAGAAGTTTGGCCTTACCTCGACGCTGCCGAGACAGTCGCTGCTTGGCGATCCTCAACCGCGGGGACTCCCCCACCTGGAAGAGGTAGGCGCTGGTTTTCCCGGTGGAGAACATCCGTCCTCAGCGGCGTGGGAGAGGGGGGCGGGCGCAACTCAGGGAGCGGTTAACTGGCAAGACCAGTGGGCGGCTTAGAGGGACAGTTGGGAGCCTCAAGCCCGACAACTGGGAGCTCCTAGGTCTCTATCCATGGCTGCGCGGATCCGCCTGATGCGGGAGGACAGGCCTGCCCCGATCCAACTCAGACACCTGTCCGGCATTGGTCAACTGCAGGGGCTGCCCAGTTGCCAGAGCCAACACATTGCCCCGCAAAATGGCGGCAGGCTGCTCTCCGATGGCAAATCCCAGCACTTCCCCTTGACCATCCAAAAAGAGAAAGTGAGGGATCCCGTTCACCCGGTAGCGGCTCAACTCCGGCAGCCACTTGGGGTTGTCCACGTTCAGCATGACGAAGTTCACCTGATCGGCAAATTCTTTCTTCAGGCTGGCCAGGAGAGGTGCCATCGCTCGGCAGGTGGTGCACCAATCGGCGTAAAACTCCACCAGAGAAGGCTTGCCGTTGGCCTGCGCTTCCTCCCAGGACACTGCCTCTGCAGCCAAGTCAGCCAAGCTGGTGCCAGCCTGACGAGCTTGATTGGCTAAAAACAAGCCTGCCGCCAGGAGCACGGCCACCACGGCAACTAAACTGTTGCGCAACCGTTTTGCCCAGTCTTCCTTCATAGCTCCATCACTCCGCCATCTGGTGTTCCGCCTTCCCCGTTCTAACATCCCCCTCGCTCCGCAGTGGGCCAACTAGGTTCTGGATGGCTGTCTCCCGGGATCCCGGCTGGCGAGGAGGGCAGATGGACGTACTCCCCCTAGCTATAGCTTGCTCCGGCCCAGCAGTAAGCCTAGGAACTCTTAGTTACTGGTTCCGCAACCGCACTTGCTCCTTCGGGTTGCTCCGCCTCAGCAGCAGTGCCAGTTTCCCTGGTGGGCTCAGGGCGGTGGGACAACCGTTTTCTGGCTGTGGCAAAACTTGGGATCTAGCCAATAACTTCATAAACTGGAGCAAATGGCTCATCGCCATTGCTTTGCAGCGACCAGAGCCGCCCTTGTGATCCCAGTTCGCCTGACCTTACACAATTTTCTCTGCTACTCTCAGGCGGTTTTGGATCTGCGCGGGATCCACACCGCTTGCATTTGCGGCCCCAACGGGGCGGGCAAATCGGCTTTGCTCGACGCCCTTACCTGGGGCCTCTGGGGACAGAGCCGGGCCAGCAACGACAGCGATCTCATCCGCAAGGGGGCCAGCGAAACCTGGGTGGAGGTGGTCTACCGCTCGCGGGGGCAAACCTACCGCGTCCTGCGCAGTCGCCACCTCGCGGGGGAAGGATCCCTGGAGTGGCAAATTCAAACTGGAGAAAGCGACGGCCAAGCCCGTTGGCGCAGCCTCACCCGCCGCGGCCTGCGTGCCACCCAACAGGCCATCCAAAATCAGCTCGGCCTCGACTACGATACCTTTGTTCACTCGGCCTACCTGCGGCAGGGGCAGGCCGATGCCTTTACCCTGAAGCGTCCCGGCGAGCGCAAGCAGATCTTGGCCGACATGCTCAAGCTGGGGCAGTACGATCTGCTGGCGGAGCGTTGCCGCGAACAGGCCCGCAGCGCCAAGCTCAAAGCCGACCTGCTCCAAGAGCGCCTGCACAAGCTGGATCAACACCAGGTCTCTATCGAGCAGATGCAAGCCGAACTGGAGCAGCTTCAACAGCGGCAAATCCATCTGCAACAGCTCCTGGCCCAACAGCAGCAGGAATTACAGGCCCTAGAACGCGCCTATGAACATCGCCACACCCTGGAGGAGCGCCACCAGCAGCTTGCCCAGCACCTGAACAAGCTCAGCGTCAACCTGCACCACACCGAACAGCAGTGGCGAGCTCAACGACAGCACCTGCTCCAGTTGCAAGAGCTGATTGCCCAAAGCGAGGAGATCCTGGCGGGCTACGAACGCTATCAAACCCTGATGGCCCAGGATCGCCATCTTCACCACCTCTTCGAGCAACAGCAATACCTGCTCCAAGAACGCCAAAAGCTGCAGGCCCAACAGGCCGAGCAACAACAGCAGCAACTGCGCAGAATGCAGCGGCTGCAACAGGAATTGGCCGCCTGCCAGGCCCAAGCCCAGGCCGATGCCCAGGTGCTGGCCGAACGAGAGCGCATCGAAAACGCCCTCCACCACTACCGGCAAGCCCAGGAGCGCCTGCAAAGCTTAAACGAGGCCCAGGCCCAAGCCGCTGCCCTCCTGGAGCAACAACGGCACTGGGAGGAGGAGATCCGCCGCGAGGGAGAACGTCTGCAAGCCCGCCTCCAGTTCCTCCAGGAGCACCTGCAAAGCCAGGAAACCCTGGCCCAACAGCAGCAGCACCTGGCCCAGAAAATTGCCGCCAGCGCTGCAGCCCTGGCCGAGCTAGAGCGGCAGCGCCTCTACCAGCAGCAGGTGTTGGAAAAAATCCAGGAGCGCCGCCTCTTTGTGCAGAAGCTGCAGGAGCGGCAGCGGGTTCTCCAGCACCAGTGGCAACAGGAGGAGGAACGCTGCCGCCTGCTAGAGGCTCCTTGGGAAGAGTTTCCTGTTGGCGATAGCGGAGCGGAGTCCCTCCACGCCGAGCGCTTGGATCCTGCAGAGCTAGAAGATCTGGATCGCCCGGATCACTTGGGCCCTTCGGATCCAGACTCTGGCCGGTGCCGTCCCACCCATGCTTTGACGGGGGCGAAGGCCATTGCCGAGGGAGCTGCAGAACCGGGATCCGAAGTAACCGCAGACCCCCTCTTCTCAGAGCAGCCTGCCGAGTCCATGCCAGCACCGCCCACCAAAGTGCCGACCGCCCCAATTTGGGTTTGCCCTCTCTGTGCCCGTCCGCTCAGCCCGTCCTTGAGGGCAGTGGTGCTGAAGAAACACCGCCAGCGGCAAGAGGAAATTGCTGGCGAGCTGTTTGTAATCCGCGAGCAATTGGCGGTGGCCGACCGGGAGATCGGGCTGCTGCAGGAAGAAGCCCAGCGTCTTGGCCAAGAGTTGGCCACCTGGGACGAGCGCCTGCACCTTCAGGGGCGCCTGCAACAGCAGTGGGAGGCTGAGCAGGAGCGGCAGCGGCAACTGGAGGCGCGGCGGGCAGAAGCCGCAGAACTGGAGCAGATCCTCAGCCAAGAAGCTTATGCCCAAGAGGCGCGGCAGCAGCTTGCCCAGATCCAACAGGCCCTGCAGCAGCTGGGCTATGACGAGCGGGAACATGCCTTGCAACGGGGAGAGGTGGAGCGCTGGCGCTGGGCCCTGGGCCGCTCCCACGAGCTGCGCAAAGCCCAGGAGCGCCGCGCCCGCCTAGGCGAGCAAATCGCCTCCCTGCAAGCGCAACTGGAGGCCCTGCAACAGGCGGGATCCCCTGACTCGCCGCTGGCAGAACGCCTGGCCCAGATCGAGCAGGCGCTGCACCAGGTCGGCTACGACGGATCCCTGCACCAGCAGGTAAAAGCAGAACTGGCCCAGGCGCAACTGTGGCCGGCCCGCCTGCAAGCCCTCCAGATGGCCCGCCAGGAGCTGCCGGAAGCCACAGCCCGCAGCCAGGCCCTGTCCCAACGCCTGCAGGAAAGCCGGCAACACTTTGCCCAGGCTGCCCAAGAGCTGGAAGCGCTGCAGCGACAACTGGCCGAGCACCCCGATGTTTCCCCGGCTCATCTAGAAGGGATCCGCCAAGCTCTGCAGGAGAACCGGCAAGAGCTGGATCTGGTGCTTTCTCAAATCGGGGCGGCCCGACAGCGGCTGCAGCAGGCTCTTGAACAGCAGGCGGAGCGGACGGAGCTGGAGCGACAACTGCAGCAGGCCCGCCGCCAGCAGCAGGTGTACCAGGAGCTGGCCAACGCCTACGGCCGCAACGGCATTCCCGCCCTGATCATCGAAAATGTCCTGCCAGAGCTAGAGGCCCAGGCCAACCAGATCCTGGGCCGCCTCACCCAACACCGCCTCCATCTGCGCTTTGTAACCCAGCGCTCGGGGCGGCGCTCGGAGAAGCTGATCGAGACCCTCGACATCCTCATCGCCGATCCCCGCGGCACCCGTCCCTACGAGACCTACTCTGGGGGAGAGGCTTTCCGCATCAACTTCGCCATCCGCCTGGCTCTTTCCCGCCTGCTTACCCAGCGCTCGGGATCCGACCTGCAAACGTTGATCATCGACGAGGGGTTTGGATCCCAGGACGCCACCGGGCGGGCCCAGTTGCTGGCGGCCATCAACGCCATTGCCTCCGACTTTGCCTGCATCCTGGTGATCACCCACATCCCCAGCCTGCAAGAGGCCTTTCCCCACCGCATCGACGTGCAGCCCTCCCCCCAGGGATCCCGCCTCTTCATTCGCGGCTAGTCATTTGGCTGGTCATTTGAGGATGAGGAGTTGTCGGCCCGGCTTTGCAACCACTGCTGCAGCAGGGGAACTATAGTCTCGCCAAGCTGGCTCCACTGGCTGGGCTTTTGGGCCGTGGTTAGCAGCTCCACCCGCTCCCCCCGGATCACCAAAAAGCCCACCGGCTCGATGCGCACCCCGCCCCCCGCTCCGCCAAACAGGCTGGCCGGATCCCGTCCGTTGCTGCGAAAGCCGCTGGCCGTTTTGCCAAAATGGCCCCCTCCTCCCCCAACGCCAAAGTAGAGCGACACGTAGGGGACAATCGTTGTGTCGCCAATGGTAATCGGCTGGCCAAAGGTCTGTCCCGTCTCCGCCAAAACCTTCAGCTTGCTCAGCACCGCCTCCAGGACGGCTGCCACCTCGAAATCGGAACTGGAATCGGATCCCATTGGTGACGTTTGCGCAAACGCTGCAGGCCAGCTCCAGAGGCCACTGGGTGAAGAACCAGATTGACTGCAGTTGTCTCAGACAAGATTAAGATACCTTGCTGCCTACCCAAGCGCCCCGCGCCGCTGCCCTCACCCCTGGCCCCTCTCCCTGAGGGAGAGGGGAGTTGGGGATAGTTCTCGGCGCCAAATGTTTTACTGCAACTTCATCCAGGAAAGGCTGCTCACCCCCACACCTGACTCGGGCCGACACCGAGAAAGGGGGAGCTCCTGCGCCGCTCTTGAACTCCCTTTTTTAGTCCTCGTCGGGAGAGCCAGAGTAGAGATCCTCCAGGCGGCTGCGGGCCTCTTCCAAGCTGGCCGAGCGAATGACCAGCAAGGGCTCTTCCGTCAGGTTGCCTTCTTCATCCAACAGCTCTGGGTGGGGCACCTGCCGGCGGCCTCGACGTGGCGAGGCCTTGCGCTCTTCTTTGCTCAGAGTAACCACGTTGGCCACCAGGTTGCGCAGGGCTACAAAGGCAATGGCCACAAAAGCGATGAGGTAGAGGATCTGCAGCATCACGGGTCAGATGAGTCGGAGGAGGGGTGAATTTGGCGAAAGCGACGGCCCAGCTCGGCGCACTCCATCAGCAGGCGATGCCATTTTGCCATCAGGGCCGGGTCAACGCCAACTTCATTATCCGACAACTGATAGAGGGCTTCCGCTGCCTGGAGCTCCGCTTGGGCAGCCAAAACCCGCTCCAGGAGGGCCTGCTGCGCCTCTGGGCTGATGAATTCTAAAGTTTCTTCTTGCAAAAAGCGACGAGAGCGCTCAAACCAGTAGCGGTAATCTTCCAGCAGGGGCCCCAGAATCTCTCGCAACAGCTTGGCTTTGCTCATGGATCGGGATCCCTCCGCGTCTGGTTTGCTGAGAGCATCTTAGCCGAACTTAACCTTCCCCCGCCAGGGATCCCTGGGTAGCCTCCAGGCGGGCTTCCGTCTCCAGCATCAGGGCTTCTAGGTGGGGCACCAGCTCCGGCGCCTGCTCTTGCCAGTAGCCCCGCTGGTGGGCTTCCAGCAGCCGCTCGCTCATGTCCCGCAGCGCCCAAGGGTTGTGGTTGCGCAAAAACTGCTGCACCCGGGGATCCAGCAAGTAGGCGCGGGCCAGGCCAGCGTACATAAAGTCCGGCACGGCGTGGGTGGTGACGTCGTAGGCGAAGAGGTAGTCCAGAGTGGCGGCCATCTCGAAGGCGCCTTTGTAGCCGTGGCGCATCACGCCGGCAATCCACTTGGGGTTGACGACGCGGGCGCGGTAGACGCGGTCGATTTCTTCGGCCAGGGTGCGGATCTTGGGGTTGTGGGGACGGGCGTGATCCCCGAAGTAGATCTGGGGGTTGCGGCCCTGGAGCGCCCGCACCGCTGCCACCATGCCTCCCTGAAACTGGTAGTAGTCGTCCGAGTCAAGGAGATCGTGCTCGCGGTTGTCTTGGTTGTGCAGGACAATTTGCAGGCGGGCCAGTTGCCGCCGCAGGGCTGCGGGGGCCGGCTCTCCTTCGCCCTCGGCCCGGTAGGCGTAGCTGCTCCAGTTGAGGTAGGCGCGGGCCAGATCCGCTTCCGTTTCCCAGTTTTGCGCCTCGATCAGCCCCTGCAGGCCGGCTCCGTAGGCCCCCGGCTTGGAGCCAAAGATGCGCAGCCGCGCTTGCTTTGCCGCTTCTGAAGGCGGGATCCCTTGCTCCTGCCAGTACTGGGTATCGGCCAGCACCTGGGCCCGCAGGGGGTTGTCGCTTTCCGGCTCCTCCAGGGCGGCCACGGCCTGCACGGCGCGGTCGAAGAGGGCAATCAGGTTGGGAAAAGCATCGCGAAAGAACCCAGAAATGCGCAGGGTTACATCCACGCGGGGCCGGCCCAAAACCGCCACGGGCAAAATCTCAATATCCACCACCCGTCCCCCCTCCCAGCGGGGCCTGACTCCCAAGAGCGCCAGCGCCTCGGCCCAGTCGTCGCCGCCGGTGCGCAGGGTAGAGGTGCCCCAAACGGATAGGCCCAGGTGGCGGGGATATTCCCCCTGCTCTTGCACGTAGCGCTCCACCAGCCGCTCGGCAGCCAGCGAGCCAACCTGCCAGGCGGTGGGGGTAGGGATGGCGCGGATATCCACCGAGTAGAAGTTGCGCCCGGTGGGCAACACCTCCACCCGGCCCCGGGTGGGGGCACCGGAAGGGCCGCTGGGCACATAGCCGCCGTTGAGCCCGTGCAGGAGATGCCTCAGCTCCTGGGGGGTTTGCTGCAGCCGAGGGAGCAAGTCGGTCTCGATCCAGTGCAGCACTTGTCTGGCCGCCGGCCCCGGCGGCGGATCGTAAGGGATCCCCTGCAGATACTGGGCAATCCAGCGGCGGGCCTGGGCCTCCAGGGCGGCTACTGCGTCTCCAAAGCGGCGAAAGCTCTCGCCCATAGGGCTTGCTTGCCTGGCTAATTTCTCAGATAAACGGCTGCCCCCAGTCCGACCAGCATTTCTTCGGGAGTAATTTTGCCATCTTGGTTAGTGTCGAGGGCATCGAAGACGCGATCTGCTCCCATCCACTCCTCGCGGGTGATGAAGCCATCCCCATCCAGGTCGTAGATGCGGAAGACATCCTGGGCGGCGTGGGTAATCGTTTCCTTGGCGCCCTCCAGCTTCTGCAGCCGCTCGGTGAGCAGTTTTTCCAGCACCTCCAGCGCCTTGGAGAAGCCCTGGATCCCTTCTTCTAGTTTTTCCGAGGCCATGCGGTTTTCCCGGTGCATCTGGTCGAAGGTGGCCCGATCCATCACCAGGCGGGGAATATCCATTTTCTTAGCTTTTTCCGGATCCAGCTTGCGCTCCAGGTGGCCCTCGGTGTTTTGCAGCTCCGCCAACAAAGCCGGCGAGATGGTTAGGAGATCGCAGCCGGCCAGCTCGATGATCTCGCCAATGTTGCGGAAGCTGGCCCCCATCACTTCCGTTGGGTAATCGTATTTGCGCAGATAGTTGTAGATCTGGGTTACCGACTGCACGCCTGGATCTTCGGCGGGCGGGTAGCTCTCCCGGCCTGTGTGTTTTTTGTACCAATCCAGGATGCGGCCCACAAAGGGCGAGATGAGGGTTACCCCCGCTTCGGCGCAGGCAATGGCCTGGTGCAGGCCAAACATCAAAGTCAGGTTGCAGTGGATCCCTTCTTTTTCCAGGATCTCGGCGGCGCGGATCCCTTCCCAAGTAGCCGCAATCTTAATGAGCACCCGCTTGGGATCCGCCCCTGCCGCCTTGTAGAGCTCGATGAGATGGCGGGCCTTGGCCACGGTGGCTGCTGTGTCGTAGGAGAGCCGGGCGTCCACCTCCGTCGAAACCCGACCGGGGATGATGGACAAAATGCGCACGCCAAAGGCCACCGCCAGTTGGTCGATGGCGTGGGCCACCACGGCTTTGGTGTCGGCTTTGGATCCCAGGTCTTGGCGGGCCTTGAGCAAGGTCTCATCGACAATGCCCTGGTACTGGGGCATTTGGGCGGCTGCTGTAATCAAAGAGGGATTGGTGGTGGCATCCTGCGGCTTAAAGGTCTCGATGGCGTTGATATCCCCCGTGTCGGCCACCACCACCGTCATCTCTCGCAACTGCTCCAGCAAGCTCCTGCTCATACTTCCCTCCTTAGATATCGCGCTTCTGCGACCTAGCCCCAGTGTCGCCCACCTAGGCAAGGGATCCCGGTAGATGTGAGATTGTCTTAATTGTCTAGCCGGCTACTCCCACAGATGTGGGGACAACGTACAGCAGGAGAACTACCAGGGGGCTCATAGATTGGTTCACCCCCACGGGTGTGGGGACAACGCCGCTTCAACCGCAAAGGCGAGTTCAACGTCCCGGTTCACCCCCACGGGTGTGGGGACAACGATAGGGCACCAGCCACCGCTTCCCTCCCGCCCACGGTTCACCCCCACGGGTGTGGGGACAACGAAGGTAGCGCAGGAGCTGACTTGGGTGGCGGGGCGGTTCACCCCCACGGGTGTGGGGACAACAGACGAGCCTGATGTTCAACGCCCTCCAGCTACCCGGTTCACCCCCACGGGTGTGGGGACAACGAACTGACCCTAGCTGGCGGCAGTTCCGAGTGGCCGGTTCACCCCCACGGGTGTGGGGACAACGCGTGCTCAGTCCTTGCTTTGCCGGTAGAGTGCGGTTCACCCCCACGGGTGTGGGGACAACCCGTCCCCATCGCCACCGCAGACTAGTGGAGCCTGGTTCACCCCCACGGGTGTGGGGACAACGCCGATGGACGGGCGTCATTTCCCCGTCCAACACGGTTCACCCCCACGGGTGTGGGGACAACGTACACCAGGTTAGCCCCAGTGCGCGACAAGGAGGTTCACCCCCACGGGTGTGGGGACAACCAACAGGGGATCCCCCACGGGATCCCCTTCGTTCGGTTCACCCCCACGGGTGTGGGGACAACGAAGCAACGGGGAGCCATCACAGCCGCAACAGCCCGGTTCACCCCCACGGGTGTGGGGACAACTGGCGGATCCCCGTTCCCAGGACGCAGCGCGCGTCGGTTCACCCCCACGGGTGTGGGGACAACGACTTACCTCGCTGCGAGCCAGCGCGAACATATCCGGTTCACCCCCACGGGTGTGGGGACAACCCTTCGATTTTTGCCGATTTTAGTAGGTTTTGACCAGCAGCACCCCTTCTATGTCTACTAGCTGCCGCGAGGGATCCCCGATGCTCCTGGCCGAGAATCCCTGCTCTGAGTTGGTGGAATAGACCATCAGTGCAAAGCCGTCGCCGATTTTGCTGGTCACCCGTGCCCACAGTTCTTCTCGAACCAGGGCTGAGACGCGACCGACAAAGACCCCCGCCTTGATCTCAAACAGCCAGCGACTTAGGTCTCCTCTCAAACTTGCGGGGACATTCTCTAAGATAAAGACCACCATCAGACCGACATTTCCTCATCCAACTCTTCTCCGTAGCTCACTCCCCCCTCAACAGCTCCCTTCTCGTTATCCCAAAGAGATCCTACAGGGCTTGACTCCTCCTGTGTGGCTCTGAAGCCGAGGATGGCATCAACATCGTCTATGATTCTCTGCATCAACCGATGCTCTACAAACTTTTCTCGACACAGTTGCCTAGTTCTCGACTCAAAGTTTGGCATCAACTCAGCGGCAGCCTTGAAGGCAACGGGGATGGTGATCTCTGTCTTGTAGAGATCGGCAACGTCATAAACAAAAGATAAGGGCTTGCCGATGTGAATAAACCCCAACGCAGTTGAATAGCCTACGGCATTGAGCGCTGCCTGGCAAACAGCGTAGAGGCAAGTATTGGCAACAGAAAGAGCACGATTAACGGGATCAGCACACTCCCATTCCTTGAGCTTGTAGGAGCGTCCCTTCCAATTTACCCCTGTTTCTTTACTAAGGCGGCTGTAAACAGTTCGCACTCGCACCCCCTCCAGTCCGCGAATCTGCTCAAGGGTTAGCCCTTCTTTGAGAGGTTCGGGAAAGCGAAATGAATACATACGCCGAACCACTTCCATGTGCTGGACGGGATCTGCCCATAGTTTGGCCTGGTGATAAAGCCTTTCCACGCTGCTGGAAGGATGGGATCCACTGGCATAGAAGCGTAGCCCATCTTCGCCAACCCACTGGACCGAGCAGAGCCCATCGGCCAAGTTCTTGATGGCAGCGTGAGTAATTGCTGTCCCAGGGCCTAGCATTAAAGTGGTCAAGCTGGCACAAGGGATTATATATCTGCCATCTTCTTGCAAAACGGCAACAGCTTTCGCATCTTGCTCAATTCGGCACCGTTCTACATAGACAAAGCTTATGCTATCTCGAACCTTCGGGATAGATCGTAAACTTTTCGTAGTTGTCTTTGCGATCATAAGACACTCCCCCTTAAAAGGCAAAACTAGCGTGGAAAGTAACTGATCTTGCTGAGCGATAGAAGTCCACATCCGTAGGAGCGTCCTCGCCCAATTCCTTGTTGTACTGCTTTAACAAAAGCTTCAGAATCAGTTACCCGCAATATGCCCTGGAACAAAACGGTGTGGATACGAACTGGCCCGGAGAGCCCCTTTTTGATCCCAAATATTTGCGGCGATGGGATCCCTTCTGCAGCCAACACCTCAAACCCATGCTGACAGCCCTGGCGGCGGAGCCATTCCAGTTGATCCTCAGAGCGAAAAAAGCCAACAATCTTGCGGGTCTTCTTATCTCGCTTGCTGGGATTTGCTCGGAGTCGGAACTGAAAGCATCTTCCCTTACTTAGAACTTCTGGCCTCAGGTCGAAGATTTTGACTTCTGGATCCCTTTGGACATAACCCTGTGGCAAGCGAGACCAATCCGGCTGAATGACCGATTGCACCAGGATGGTGCAGCCATCAGGTTCTTGACGGTAAAGAATATGCCAATCGGAGCGAGGGGTTTTGGTAGGTTGATCGGGAAAACCATGCATAATTCGCTGGTGCAAAGCGTGAGCATTACTGAGCTCTCGCTGCACCAGAAGCTGTCGCTCGTTTAGAATTAGCCGGGAAAGATACATATCGCCTCCGGGAGTTCATGGTATTCCGTCTCCACAGCCCGGCAACCGAAGCGCCGCGGCTGCCAGCTCAAAGGCACATCTTGGCGCACATCCAGACTCTCAGAGACCTCCAAAACAAAGCGGAGTTGGGAGGGACGCTTCCCGCGTCTAGAACACTCATAAGGGTGCTGACGCAAAGCTTCCAGCAAAGGCTGCTCCACAAGCCCCACTCGCAAAGGGCGGCTGGGAATAAAGCTTTTCCGTCCCAGAAACACTTGCCAGTAAGGTTTTTGCAGAGCTTGATCCAAAGTTCTCAGCAAATTAGGATCCCCTTCCAATCCCACCAGGTAATCCCCATCTGCTACGTAGTAGCGATTGCTGATCGTCTCTTTTATTTGTACTGTGTGGAAATCCTTACAAAGGATCCCTTCCTTGTTCACTCGCACCCCCATTTTCAGGACAGCCAGATCATCAACAGGTTCCCAGCGAGGGCGACCCAGTGCCGCACAGAGGATCCCGATCACCGCCGACTTTGTAGGCTCACGACGGCTATCGCGATAATCAAACTGGCTGTGGTCGCCCCAGCTCATCATCGGAGCCCGCAATCGCATGAGAAGCGTAGTCATGATCTAAGCTCCTTGGCCGTTGCTGGCCACGCCAAAGGCTTTGAGAGCACTTTTTAAGAGCTCTTCTACAGAATCTTTCTTGCTAGACTTGAGTACATTGAGTCTCGCAGCCAGCCTATCAAGGACAACAACGCCTTTATACTGCACGTCAGCTTCTCCATACATCTTGACCAGTGATCCCCAATACTCATCTAAAGCTTTAACGGCATTTTCCAGTAGGCTAAATCCTCCACTGGGAGCAACCGGATTTTCAAAGGCATCCACTAAGGAAATAGGCTGCCCTTCCCGAACTACTGCCATCACCAATGCTGGCCGAGTGTGAGCGGCAAATCCGTTTTGATGTCCACTGGGCACAGCATGAATGAAAGCCGTAGCAAAAGCCTTGATGATGGATCCTAGATGTTCAGTTCCGCCTAGGTTTTCAACCAACTGTTTCTTGTCGAGAACAGCAAAGCGGTAGTATGTAGAGCTGTTGTACCCCGTCTCGCCCATGTGATCGGCTCCAGTGTCCTCACTACTGCCCAGGTCGTCTACGGCTGTAAAGAAGTCGAACTCTTGTTGTAGGGCATTGATACTAATTGCATGGGCCACCTGAACAGCAGCATCGACATTGACTGTGGGTAGCGAGGCCATCATCCGACCAAACAAAGCTACATCACCGGGTTTTCCTGTATCAACCAAAGCTTTTTCGATCGCCTTGGCTATTTTTTGGGGAAGTTTGGGCTTTTCCTCTCGCAATCCGGATTCAATGGCAGACCAGTTTTTGATTAAGATTTCGGCAATTGCATCAAGTTCCGTCTTCCCCAAAAATACAATGGTGGTGGCTTCATTTTTATCATTAAACTTGAGCTTAAGCCCTTGCTCTAAGGCAAGCCGAGCGGCCATTCCAGCTTGCTCATCAGGGATCCCTGCCTTCACAAGCTTAGATTTCAACTCAGGGAGCCAGTTGCGAGAGCGAGCGGCAAAGTGAGCCGGGTCTAGCTCAGCATATTGGTGATAGTATTTTCGCACTGCCCGCTTCTGGCACTGGCTAGAGATTCGCGCTCGTGGACGACCGCCGAATATCGTAGATTTAGGCATGCCATTTTCATCGCGGTTTAGGTTGGCAGGAGGGAAACTTTGAATCAAATGAATTTCCAGTCGCATGGCTGTTTCTCCTCTAAGGGTATAGTATCGGAACAAGTTTGTTAGCTCAAACAGGGGTAAGTGCTCTCAGCCTACATCCTCTCTGAGATCATCGGAAACCTCAGAACTTACATCATCAGTTTCTTCTGCCTTTGCAGATCCAGAGGAAGATACCTGCCAAAAAGTTTTAGCCCATCTATCCTGGACAACTTGATCGGGATGGTTCCATAAGCAAAGGTCAGCAATCAACTGAGGGTAGTAAACAGAAATCTTTCTATCCTTCTTACTTTTCATTTGCTTTACCAAAGCTATGATTGGATATTCGATGTAGTCAAGATCGGTCTCTAGAAGAGCTCTAAACCTTCGTTCTGGGCCTTTAGATTCGGTGCTGTCTTGCAATTCCCGACAGCTTTTCGCAAAGTTACTGACCTCTGGTTCCATATCTTGGTCATGGTAAACGGAGAGACACGCCACAAAGATCCAAATATCCTGTTCTTGTTCGGGGATCCCTTGTAAATAGGGCAGTACAAAGGGGTAAATTTTTCGTAAGTGGTGGTGCTCGCCGGAAAGTGCTCGCTTGAAGGCAACTTTGGCGCCGGTGTCGTTTTTGAGGCGATCCTTGATTTCTTGTAAGAACTTTTTTGCCCGTTCCAGTCGATTATGGGAAGAGATTTGAGTTGTAGACATAACTTGGCCTCCTATTGGACAACAGCTTGCTCCTTCTTCTGCTTTTTCTTAGCTGCTTTTTGTTTTTGAGCTTTCTTTTCCCTTGGATCCGCACGAAGCTCTGCTAGTTTTCTCTCCAGCGTGCGCAAGGCAGCCGCTCTGGCCTGATAGTTGCGAATAGACTCAATGGACTCGGTGAAGGCTCGCCGAGCGGCATCTTGCACAGTCTTAGTCCAGGCAGGTAGAGTGGTAAGTCCATAGTAGATAATTCCATCAGCTCCAGGTTGGTTATCTTGGGGTAAATCATGAAGTAGCATTGAGAAAGCGTGGTCTAGAATTGCCCAGTAGCGAGACTCTCCATCTAAAGCTTTGGATAGCTTCTCAGTCTCTCCGTTTTTAAGAACCTCTGCTAGAGAAAAGTAGGGGCTACCTTTAGAAGATCGAAAGATTTGTTGATGGTTCTCGGCAATTCCAATAGCGCTTTTTAAACTCTGCGCCAACTCCGAATCTGTAACAAACTGCATTGGAACTGAAAATCGAGCCGAGCTCCATCCTAAAGGTTTAGCCTGGTCGGCGCTCATACCCAACACTTCAAACACAACCAAATTATTGACCAATTCTTCTGACTTGAGCTCAGCTAGCCAGTCCACAATCCGAGGACGGGTTTGCTTGCTAGCCGTCAGGAGAAAGCTGTCCGCATCCCGCCACAACTGTCTGTGTAAAGATAGACGCACTGGTTTATCTTCTTTATAGGCAACGCTACATTCCCACTGCCGGGCCTCTACACCGTTGGGTAGGGAGTTGCCCATAGTAATAGCCAATTGCTGCACTCGCCCAGCTTCTGAAAACAGCCGCAGCCGCCGCCAGGGAAAGGTTAAATAGTGGATGTATCCCGCAGGGATCTCTTTTTTCGGTTGGCCAGTGTAGCCAACTTTGGTTTCCCAGGTGGGTACATCTTCTCCAGCTACTACACTGGGCATCTCATCCTCTGGGCTATACCGCATCAAGTTCAGCATCAGCGTCTCTTTTAAGGTTCTCCCTTTCAAAAGGACATTGGCAACATTCATAGTCGGAGTGTTTACAGCAGAGTGATTGCCGCTGTCTTGCCCAACATAAAATGCCCTTAGGCTAGTGATGTCAACTCCCTGTAGACGCACCAATAGTCGAGCAGCTTCCGGTAAGGAGATGCTGTAGCCGCTCCATTCGTGTTCATGAAAGAATACTTCAGAGGTGCTCATGGTATGGATGGAGTGGACAGGCACAGCTTTTTCTATAGGTAGAGCTGGATCCTGCATGAAGGGGTGAGTGGGATGGAATAGGTCAAAACAATCTTGCCTATCCTGCAAGTACTTAATAACTCGCTTTCCATTGTCTTGAAAGATTTCCTTCCAGTGATCCGTATCTTTTGGTCCAAGATAGGCTCGGTGCATTATTGCCAGTAGAAAACGGTAGAGAGCTAAAGTAGTAGGCGGATTATCTCCTCGCATCTCTTTCAGGCTTTCCCACTCTCTAAATAACTCAACTAAAGACAACTCTTGGATTCGAAAATCGGGATCGAGTACAGGGATCCACTTTTCTTTGGTGAGATTAAAGGACTGAGTTTCCATGAGCTCCTCCCTAACGTTAGCTGTTCATCTTCTCGATGGTGATCCCTAGGTTAGGATCCAACCGCAGTCGCCATTTGCCAACTTGAGCCCAGCCTTCGGCGTTCAAAACAACGTAGCGACAGTTACGCAGCAAAGCAGATGTCCAAGTTTTGGGGTTTTCCCGCCTCAGCAGCTCCTTTACAAGCTCCTGGCGGGAAGCAATGCGAACACTGTGGGCCAGTAGCCTACGAATCATCAGCAGGCTGGGCTCAGTTTCTAGATCCACTGGATCGTGAGAGCCGGGAAAGACTAAACCGGTCTTCCCTTGTTGCAAGAAAATTGTCGCCACCGAAGGCTGCCCAAGTCTGGTAACGGCAGCGATAGTGCTTTCGTCATCCTCTTTTTTTAGGTAGGTAAACTGTTCGGGCCTCACATCAGCATTTGGCGGTGGGATCTTTACTTCATTAGCTCGAGATCTTTTAGCATCCTCTTCTTCAACTTTGTACTTTTCCAAAGACTCTCGCCAATCTTGAGCATGAACGGTTTCCAATGCTTCGGGGATAGGCATCTCCAAATCATATACCGATTCGATTAGGTCGTCGATTTCTTCAGGCAGTTGCACGTTGCAACGCTCTCTTAGAGCCAGCCAACTGCGTAGGAGAATGTGCCGATCGTAGATAGAGCTGCTCTCCCGAAAATTAGCCTTGCCCTCCTCAGCTAGCTCTGGTTCCACTATCCACAAGTAGGGAGCA
>NZ_JANSHG010000037.1:0-16913 GCF_047461555.1 Synechococcus sp. WC101 | reverse complement strand
TTTGGCCTGGTTTGAAAACCAAGCCCGCCATTCTGGGATCCCGTCAACTCGCCTGAAGTCAGAGAGAGCTGTAGCTGTAGGAGCAGCCCCCCTCTCCCAGTGGGAGAGGGGTGGGGGGTGAGGGATGCCGCTTCGCCGCTGCCAACATCCAAGACAGCGCCGGGCGCGAAAGCCCTGACCCTCCTCACCCTTGAGGGCAGAGATTCTTCGGAGTCCCGAAACGAACCTTCAAAGGCGCTGTCCAACCGCTCTGCTGTTACCCTGGCGGCCACCCTACTTTTTTGGTCGCGCCGGCGAGGCCAAGTCCTTTGCCTTCCCTAGAGCCGATAATGCTGGCGCTCCAGTGCAGTGTCTCGCTTTAGAATGGCCATGAGCGCGGGATCAGCTCTCTTCCATGGATTCTATGGATGCCAATGGATGCCAAAGATCTGCTCCGACTGTACCGGGCAGGACGGGTTAACTTTGCAGGCGAGAACCTGGCCGCTCTGGATCTGAGCCGAGCGGATTTGATCGGGATAGACCTTTCTCAGGCCGACCTGCATGGTATCAACTTGATCTTTGCCTACCTGGGGCGGGCCAAGCTGCAGAAGGCCAACTTGGTGGGAGCGAATCTCAGTGGGGCCAACCTCAGCCAGGCTGACCTGAGCGAGGCAGATCTCAGAGATGCGCATTTGCACGGCACCACGTTGCAAGGGGCGGACTTGCACGGGGCTAACTTGACGCTGGCTCTGTTGATCGACGCCAACTTGCTAGAGGCGGATCTGCGCTGGGCCAACCTCACCAGCGCCAACCTGGGGGGGGCTTGCCTGCGGGGGGCCAATCTCCGTTTCGAGAGTCGCCGGGCAGCCGTGCTGCGCAGCGCCAATCTCAGCCGCGCCGACCTGAGCGGGGCCAACCTGGCGGGAGCGGATTTGACGCGGGCCGACCTAAGGGGGGCCAATCTCAAAGAGGCCAGTTTAATCGGAGCCCACTTACAGGGAGCCAACCTACAGCGGGCCTGTTTGCGCGGGGCCCTCCTCAGCAACGCCGACCTGAGGGGAGCTTCCTTTCTGGGCGGGGACCTACAGGGGGTGCAGATGGGGCGGGCCAACTTGAAGGAAGCCATGCTCAGCCAGGTCAACTTGGCGGAAGCCAACCTCAGCGAGGCAGATCTGGCGGGAGCCGATCTTTCCGCCGCCTGCCTGCGCTCGGCCAAGCTGGCGCGGACGGATCTGAGTCGGGCTAACCTGGCCGGGGCCGACCTGAGATCGGCCAGCCTGGTGGATGCCTATCTGGGCCGCACCAACCTGGAAAATGCCGATCTCCGCGAGGCCATCCTCACCCGCGCCGACCTCAGCACCGCCAACCTCGCGGGAGCCAACCTGCGCGGGGCGACTCTGCCAGATGGACGGATTGGGTGAGCAAGACGGGGATCCGCCCTGGAGAAGGTGAGGTTTTCCGCTGTCCTAGAAGCTCCACAACCGCTAGCCTACAGGGGAAGGGTGGGATCAAAGGGATCCGTGAACAGCCGCCGATTTCTGTCCTTGATGGAAGCCTTGTGGGCCGCTCTACCCTTGCCAGAATGGTTGCCGGGGGCGGGAGAGCGCTCTTGGCAGCAGACGGTGGCAGCCCTGCTCCAGCTATGGCAAGAGGTTGGACAGTTTGGCGTGGTGATCGGGGGGCCGGTCTCCTGGTGGCCCCCTTGGGTGGTGCAGGATCCCTTACCCCAACTGCCGCTGCCCATGGATGCGCTGCATCTTCCCCGCCACTCTTGGGAGCCGGCACGGGAACCCCCCTGGTTGTTCAGCCCGGATTTTTCCCCTGAGTCAATCCTCACCCCTGGGCAGACGGTGATCCCTCTCCTGCCGCGGGATCCACTGGTGGAGGAGCCTTTTCTGTTGCTGCTCACCCCTGTTTTTTCGGCAGTAGCTGCCCAGGGTCACCATCCCCACACCCGGCAGAGGGGGATGATGGTCTCTTTTGAGCCGGAGGTGATCCGACGAGCCTGGCAGAGCCTGGAGCAACGGGTTCAACAGGGCAGGCCAGACCGGCTGGCCGCTTGGCAGGAGTTGGCCCGCCACTATCCTCTGATGCAGCCGCATGTACGGGTGTTGGCCCGCTTCAGCAGCTTCCTTCTGCTGGGTAACCTGGCCGAGTTTGGATCCCCGCCCGCCCGCCTGCCCCCTGCCAGGGCAGAACAGGAGGCTGCCGCTGTGCCTCCACCGCCACCAGCAGCAAGGCAGATCCCGGCTTCTTCATCTTCCGCTTCCTCGCCGGCGCCTCAGCCTCCCGCCCACGGCCGCTCCTCCGCTCCCCAAGCCGAGCCAGAGCAAGCGGGCAGCCTCTCGGAGGCAGAGTTGTTGCGGGCTCTCATCCACGAGATCCAGACGCCCCTCAGCACCATCCGCACCTTGGTCAGCCTCATCCTGAAGCGGCGCGACCTGCCACCGCGGGTGCGGGAATACGTGGAGAAGATCGACCGCGAGTGCACCGAGCAAATCAACCGTTTCGGTCTGTTTTTCCAGGCCACAGAAACGGTCATGCCCGCTGCCACGCCAGGCGAGGGACGTCGGTTGCAACTGGAGCCGATTGCGCTGGTGGACTTGGTGCGGCAAAACCTGCCCCGCTGGCAGGAACAGGTGGAACGGCGGGGATCCCGCTTGGAGTTGGAGATCCCTGCCGAGCTGCCCGATGTGGTCAGCGATCCCAAAGCCCTGGAGGCGGTGCTATTTGGAATTATCGACCGCCTAGCCCGTAGTACTCCCGCTGGCAGCCGCATCCGCGCCCAATTGCTCAGCGCTGGCGAGCTGGTGAAGCTGCAGTTCCAGGTAAACACCCCCGAGGGGAGCGACACCCCTAGCCTGGAACTTAAGTCCCCTCAGCCAATTGGCCAGTTGTTGGTGGTGCAGCCAGATACCGGGGCCATTAGCCTCAGCCTGCCAGTAGCCCGAACCCTGTTCCGAGCTTTGGGGGGCTATCTCACTGTGCGCCATCGGGCTCGGCAAGGGGAAATTCTCAATATCTACTTACCCCGCCAGCTCTAGTCCGCCGGCCTGGAGCCGGTCTGAAGTGGCAAATCCCAGGGAGGATGGGGCTAGGATCGATTTGCTTGCTCCAGGAGAGTTGAAAGAGGGGATCCATGCCGAGAGCGAAAAAAGTTGCCGAACCTCACCCAGAGCCTGAGCCCGTCTGTGGGGGCGGGGATCCCAGGCCTGGCGGGGGGATCACTCTATCTGCCCAGCAGCTCTCCACCTTGCTCCACGAGATGCGCAATCCTCTAACCGCCCTGAGCACGCTGGCCAAGTTGTTGCAAAAGCGTCTGCCCCCCGACGATCGCAACCACTGGATTGGCCTGAGCATTGAACAGGAGTGCAAGCATCTGCAGGATCTGCTGGCGGAGCTGGAGCGCTTGGACGGGATCCCGGCTCCTCTCCAACTTCGGCCCCTCTCCTTGGCCGACCTGCTGCGGGAGTGGAGCCCTATTTATCAGGCCCTGGCGGAAGCGCAGGGACATCGCTTTCAGGCCGTTCTTCCCCCTTTCCTGCCGCCGGTACTGGCAGATCCCCGCGCCCTGCGCCAGGTGTTGGATAACTTAATCGACAACGCCTGCAAGTACACCCCGCCCCCCGGCGATATCCAGCTCAGGGTAGAGGTCAAGCCCGCCGAGGAAGCGAGAGGCTCAAGCGCCTCCTCTTGCCAGGAGGTGTGGATCGCCGTCTGCGACAACGGCCCCGGCATCCATCCTGAGAACCTGGAGCGGATCTTCGATCCGTTTTTTCGCGCCGATCCCTCCAAGCCGGGGCAGGGGCTGGGGTTGGCCATCAGCCGCGACTTGGCCGCCCAAATGGGAGGAGATCTCGAGGTGGAAAGCTCCCCCCAGGGCTCCTGCTTCTGCCTCAGATTGCTCACGGCCCAGTAGGGCTTAAATGGAGCAGGTATGTCTCTTCCAGCCAAAATCTTGAAAGCTATCCAGGAGCTGCACAATGGCCCCCTCCGCTCAAGCCAAATCCGAACCTGCCTCGGCACGGGCCCGCATCTTGTTGGTGGATGACGAGCCAGGCTTGCGGGAAGCAGTGCAAGCCTATCTAGAAGACAGCGGCTTTGAGGTGATCCCGGCTGCCAATGCCCAGCAAGCCCTGCAACTGCTCAGCACGACGCAGCCACAGTTGATTATTTCCGACATCATGATGCCGGGCATGGACGGCTACCAATTTTTGGCGCAAGTGCGAAAACTCGATCCCTACAGCCACCTGCCCGTGGTCTTCCTCACCGCCAAGGGGATGACCGCCGACCGCATCCAGGGCTACCGGGCCGGCGTCGATGCCTACTTGCCCAAGCCATTCGACCCGGAGGAGCTGGTGGCCATTGTCTCCAATCTCATCGAGCGCTCCCGCGCGGCCAGCCCCTCGGAGGTAGTGGCCCGCGAGCTGGCCTCGATTCGCGCCCTGTTGTCGGAGCGTACCCTGGCTGCCGCTCCTCCTCCACAGCCCTCTGCCCCTACCCCCTTGCCTCCACCCATCAAGGTAGAGCTGACGCCACGAGAACAGCAGGTGTTGGAGAAGGTGGCGGAGGGGTTGATGAACAAGGAGATCGCTAAGCAACTGCAGACCAGCGTGCGCAACGTGGAAAAATACGTCACCCGCCTCCTCAACAAGACGGGCACCAGCAGCCGCACCGAGCTGGTGCGCTACGCCCTCACCTACGGTCTGATCCGGTTGTAGCCCTCACCGCCGGCCCCTCTCTTACGGCTGTGGCTTGGGCGGCACCGTGACCAGCAGCTCCAGTCCAAGGGCGTGATCTCCGACGGGGTAGCTGGTGATCCCCAACCCATCGATACGGGTCAGTAGCTCGCGGGCCTCCGGCTCCAAGCTTGCCAGCCCACCCGGCAAAGCGGCTTCTAGCACTGTGCGGATGCCGCGCCAGTTGAGCAAAAAGTAGCCGTAGTTGGGCTTGGGCAACTGCTCGTAGAGGGTCTTCAGCGGCTCGGTTTGAGGGATCCAATTGCCCTGGCGTTGGGCAAGGGTTTGCAGCGCCGCCGTGCTGGTGGTAACCATCAGGTAGTTGCCTTCCCAAGACCGCACCAAGAGCGGACGTTTAAACAAGGGATCCGCCCAGGTGACCTGGCCCTCGGCTTCTGTTACTCGCGCGCCCGACTCTTGGGCCAGCCGATCCAACTGGGCCAGAGCTGCGTTGGCCTTATCTTTTTGGCTGCTCTCGACGAGCAAAGCCGCCCCCATGCCCTGCAAGAAGGGGTGGGCCTGGGCATCGGGCGCCACCAGCAGGGCCATCTCCCCGTCCAGCCAAGCCATCAGGTCTTGATCCAAATCCAGGCGGGTATTGGCCCGGAACTCGGCCCGCAGCTCATCCAGCAACTCTTTGGCCTGGGGATCCTTTTCCAGTTCAGAGACAACCGCTTGCCAGCGCTGGGCCACCTGCTGGGTGGTGATCACCGCCAGGGCACTGCCGGGCAGCCGCCGGATCAGCTCGCCCCGGGCGGTTTGCCACTTGCCCAGCAGCGGGGTTTGGGGATCCAGTTGGGTGAGCATGCGCATCTGCAGGCCCTGCTCCCGCCAGTGGGCGGCCATGGCCAGAGAGCGCAGCGGCTGCAGGGATCCCAGCTCTTCCGGATCTAGATCCGGCATCCAATCTTTAAAGGATGTGGGGTCGTCGTGGAGGGCCTGGAAATTGAAGTAGGCAAAAGCCAGGGTGCCCGGCTTCTGGTAGAGATCGCCCACGGCGGTGCGGAAACCTTCGGCGCGGCTGATGGGCTCCGCCTCGCCGCGATAGACAGCAATCGCCCGCTGCATCACCTTGGGATCGTTGGCCAGGGCCACGAAGCGGTTGCCAAACTCCGCCGTCACCCACCGTTCGCCCGGCTTGCCGTTGGTTTGCACGTAGAGAGTCACTCCTTGCTCCTGGCGCTGCTCAAAGTTGGCCCCTTCTGCCTCTGCCTGTTGCCGCACTTGGGCCAGAAATTGCCTGGACAGATCGGCGTTGCGGGTGCTGGCTCCCCACAGGATCCCAGGCACCGGCTCCGCCGCCCCTGGCACCAAATTGGGGATCACCACCGCCAGCGTAAAGTGATCCCCGGCCCAAGCTTGCATCTCTTCCCGAGAAAACTCCTGGCCAGTGCTGGCCCAAGCTTCTGCCGTCCAGCTTTCCCAACGGGCCAAAAGGTCAGGGTGGGTGCGGAGCAACTCTTCCGGTTTGGTAGAAAGGGCCAGCACCAGAGGTGCCGATTGGGGAACCAGCGCCGTCTCGGGCAGAACATCGCCAGGCAACTGCACCTGGGGTGCCCTGAGCTGACAGGATCCCAAAAGCCAAGAGCTCCCCACCGCCATCAACGTCAGGGAGAGCGGACGAGAGCGACGATAAAGTTGGGCCTGCATACCCCACCTGCAACGAGCCGTCCTCTTGAGCATAGGCGATGGACTTAGCCCCTGTCTGTGATCCCAGGCCTTCACCGAAGTATCGAAATAAATCAGCTACTTGGGTCGGGCGCGGGCGACCAGCTCATCCACATATTCGTTCCAGCGCAGACCCCGATGGGCTGGGATCCAGGCCACCCGCACCTGCGGGCACTGCTGCTTGAGTTGATACAGCTCCTGCACCAGATCCAAGTTTTCCACCGGCCCCGTGCGCTGCCGCCACCCCTGCGCTGCCCAGCGCTCCATCCAATCGTTGTAGGTCTGTACGCAAAGGTGGGAATCGCTGTAGATGGTGTCTATGCTGTTGCTCTGGGTGTCGCGACAATATTGCAAAGCCCGAATGAGGCCGGTCAATTCCATACGGTTGTTGGTGCTGGCGGGATCCCCTCCGTAAAACTCATCCACAATCTGGTCATCCTCAACCACCACCACCGCCCATCCCCCTGGCCCTGGATTGGGGGAACAGCCCCCGTCGGTAAAAATGCCACTAGGAGGGCAATCGGCCAGCCGTGGGGGAGGTGCTACTTGGCGGTTGCCCGGACGTAAGCTCTTGGCCATGATGGGATCCCTAGCCGACACCGGCAACTGCATTCTACCCCCTGGAGGGCCTGTCGGCGCCGTCGTGGCTGGAAAAGTATCTTTTCGCGCTACCGGCAGCATAAGCCTGTAGAGGCATCAGAAGCCGAGTTATTTGGCCAAACAGCGCGAATAAAAACCCCCAGAAAAGCTGGGGGAGGAGTGGTGTGTTGAGGTGATGAATACTTGCATGATATCTCTTGAAGCCGGTGGGTAGCCGCAAATGGCAGACGATCTCTGCGTTTTCTTGCAGAAATCATTGCAAACGGGAGCAAGCGCCAGACACTAGAAATCAGGACGGTAGAGAAAATCTGTTCCCCCTTGGTTACAGATAGTGTTTCTCATCTGGACATATGCCTTACTAAGGGCTAGATGTAGAGAAGCCCTAGATAACTTTTTTATGCACCTGCTGCCGACGCTAGGGATTGTGTCAGGCCCAGATGGGCATAAAGGCGGGAAAAGTCAAAGTTTGCTGACATTAACTCCTGGATGCAGCGAACCTTAACCTCCTCGTGCAGGCGGATCTGGCCGAAAACCCGCTCGATGCGATTGATGGTGGTGAAGGTATCCAGATCCACGGAGAGGATCGGCACTTCCAGTTCTTCGGCCCGCGCCCGGATGCGGGGATCCAGAGGCAGCTTGCCGGTCAAGATTAGGCAGAGGGTGGAGGTTTCCAGGGCGGCCAGTTGAATATCGGTGCGGTCGCCGCCGGTGATCACCGCCTTGTGCTCCAGCTTGCGGAAGTACTTCAAGGCGGAGTTGACGTTCATCGCCCCCACCGCGATGTCTTCGACCATCAAGTCCATCCGATCCGGGCAGCAGAGCACCTCGGCCTCCAGTTGCCGCGCCAGCTCCCCAACGCTGATGCTGCGCAAAATGCGGTGGGAGGGCAAAATGCCCAAAACCGGGATCCCTTGCGCCTCCAGAAAGGGTCGAACGATGGTCTTTGCCGGCTCCATCTGGTCGGGTGGCACATCGTTGAGCAGCACGCCGGCCAAATGGGATCCCAGTTGGCGGTGGGCAAAGAGAAGAGAATCGACCGCCAAAGGGGAATGGTAGCGGCTGATCAGCAGTACCTGAGCATCCAGGGCTTGGGCCATTTTGGCCAGGGAGAGGCCGAACAACTCGCCCTCGTAGAGATCGGCCGGGCCCTCTAGCAGGATCAAATCCGCAGCGGATCCCGTGGCAAACTTCAGCAGAGGGGCGACAGAGCGCGCGGGATCTGGCTCCCCCGGAGACTGCTGGATATGGGTCAGCAACGCCTCTTCGTCGAGCTGGAAAAGCATGGGTGGCATCTGGGTCAGCCGCAGCGTCTCCGCTACAAAGCGCATATCCGGGTCTATCCCTTCCGGGGATCCATCCTCCCGGGCGCAAGATCCGAGCGGCTTCCCATAAGTAATTTTCACTCCTTGTTGCTGCAGATGCTTGGCCAAACCCAAGACAGCCGCCGACTTGCCGCTGAAAGGTTCGGTAGAACCGATTAGGAGGAACTTGGACACGGAAAGCTCCCAATACGCAAGGGACAACGAGGGGGTAGCTGAGGTTACCTGTTACTCAGTCTAGCGGAGGCCGCTTGGGGGAAACCTCGGGGCTGCCTCCGAGGGAAGCTGGAGATTTCCCGGCGGGGCTGTGAGCTGGGGAACCACCTCCAACCTCTGCTCTCCCCCTTTGGATTTCCTTGTCCTCTGGTCAGGAGATTACCCGATTAAAATTGGCTCTTCCGGGTAGATCACCAACTGACGCGGTTGCTGCTGGGCCAAAGCCAGGACAATGGTTAACGCCCCCAGCCGGCCCCAGAACATCACCAAAACGATAATCAGTTGGCCGAACAAATTCAGCTCCCCCGTGAACCCCGTCGAGAGGCCACAGGTAGCAAAAGCGGAGATGACCTCGAAGAGCACCGGATCCAGCCTGCTGTGGTGGTGGGTAATTAAGATCAGCCAAGTTGCCAATAGCACCACGAACAGAGAGACGGTCAACACCGCTGCTGCCTTGCGCACCATCGAGGGATCCAAACTGCGCCCCGCAATCTGGGCGCTGGGCAAACCGCGGGCATAGCCCCACAAGGCCAACACCAACACTGCCAAGGTGCCGGTGGTGATGCCACCCCCCATGGAAGCCGGAGCTGCCCCGATAAACATGAGAGCCATCAGCAACAACTGACTTGCCGGGGTCAAATCCTCAATGGGGGTCCCGGCGAACCCGGCGGTACGGGCCGAAACCGATTGAAAAAATGTCAGGCCCAAGCGGCGGGGCCAGCTTACCTCCTGCAAGGATCCCTGGGGCAAGCTCTCGGCCAAGAACATCCCCAGTCCGCCCGTGCAGAGCAAGACCACCACCACGACCAGGGTGATGCGGGTGTGCAGAGAGGGGCGGTGGCCCCGGGGCCAAGTTAGCAGATCCGACAAAACCGGGATGCCCAAGCCGCCGATAAAAATCAGAGCCGCCAAGATCGCCAGCGACAGGCCATCCGTAGGGATCCCTTCGGCGCCAAATAGATCAAACCCCGCATTGCAAAAGGCCGAGACCGCGTGAAAAATCGCCAGAAAAACTGCTCGCTCCGGCCCGTAGAGATCCCGCCAGTGCACCCAGAGCAGCAAAGCTCCGCCCAGCTCAATCAGGGTGACCCCGATCAACACCCGCCGCGTCAATTCGAGAATAGCCCCCGGATCGATCAGGCCCAGCGAGTTGCACAGCGCCAAGCGGTTGAGCAGGGAAATGCGCCGCCCGAGCAGTTGAAAGACCACCACCGCCAGCACCATGAAGCCGACCCCGCCAATTTGGATCAACAGCAGCAACACGATCTGGCCGAACAAAGTGAGATCCTCCGCCGCCACAATCGTCGAGAGACCCGTTACGCTCAGGGCGGACATGGCCGTAAACAGCGCCTCATTCCAGCTCAAGGGATCCCCGCGCCCAATTCCCGGCAGCATCAGTAGCAAAGTCCCCACCACCGCCAGCAGGCCCAACCCCGCGACCAGGCGCAGGGGCGGCGGCAGCGGGCGACGCCTGTCCCCAAAAAAGAGCCGGTGTAAGCGACTGGCCGGGATCCAAGAGGACTGAGGCAGCGTCGGGCGAGGGGTTCCTGAAGATCGGGGAGACACCCATCCCTCAGCCCCCTCGGGTTGCGGCGGCGGGACGCAGCCTTCTCTCATCGGATCCCCCGTTACATCTCGTTCAGCCGCGAGATGTTGGTATTGGCCCCCAGCACCACCAGCAGATCCCCCTTCTCCAGCAGGTAATCTGCCGGGGGAGAAACCACCAACGATTGTTTTCGCTTCACCACCAAAACTGTGATGCCGAAGCGGCGACGCAAGTCCGACTCCGCCAGCGTATGGCCCACCAGCGCCTCCGGCACCTCCAGCTCGGTGATGCTGTAACCCGGCTCCAGCTCCAATTGATCTAGGATCCCTGGTGCCGTCAGCACCTGAGCCAAACGTCGCCCCGCCTCCTGCTCCGGCAACACCACCCGATCCGCTCCCACTCGCAAGAGAATCGAGCGTTGCCGCTCTGTCGAAGCCTTGCAAACCACGTTGCGCACCCCCAAACTCTTGAGGGCCACCGTCGTCAACAGATTGCTCTCGAAATCGCTGCCGATGGCCACCACCACGGTGTCGAAGGAGAGAATATCCACCGCCCGCAGGGCATCCTCATCGCTGGAATCCAGCGCCACCACCTGCGTTAGCTGATCCGCCAGACGCTGCACAATCTCCCGGCTGCGGTCGATCCCCAAAACATTGTGCCCTCGCTCCATCAGCGTGAGGGCCAAGCTCGTGCCGAAGCGTCCCAGACCGATCACCGCATACTCGCGATCCGCCCGCCCCATGCGCCCCCTTGCCCTTCCTTGCAAGACCAAACACTGATCATATGCCGACGCAGCGGGATCCAGCAGGGCTGTGACCCTAGGCAGACTCAGGTTTAGGCAGGGTGGAAGGGTGAGGGATCAGCTCGTGCGTGGAACGGCGCTCCACCATCTCGGCCGTGATGCGCACGTATTTGATATCCCGGCGAGAGGGAACCTCGTACATCACGTCCAGCATTAGCTCTTCCACAATGGCCCGCAGCGCCCGCGCCCCCGTTTTGCGACGGTAGGCTTCCTTGGCAATGGCAGAAATGGCAGCCGGCTCGAACTCTAGCTCCACCCCGTCCATGCGCAACAGCTTCTGGGCCTGCTTGAGGATGGCATTTTTAGGCTGCGTCAAGATGGCCTCGAGGGCCTTCTCGTCCAGGGGATCCAGGGTAGCCACCACCGGCAGCCGCCCTATGAATTCTGGGATCATGCCGTACTTGATCAAATCCTCCGGCTCCAGCGCCTTGAGGGCATCGGCCAGGCGTTGCTCACGGGTAACTGCTAGCTGCTCCCCTGGCTTGATAAAGCCCATCGACTTTTTGCCAATGCGCTGCTCGATCACCTTCTCCAGGCCGACAAAAGCGCCCCCACAGATGAAGAGAATGTTGGAAGTGTCGATTTGAATGCAGTCTTGGTAGGGGTGCTTGCGCCCTCCCTGCGGAGGCACGTTGGCAATAGTTCCCTCCAGCATCTTCAACAAAGCCTGCTGCACCCCTTCGCCGGAAACGTCGCGGGTAATGGAAGGGTTTTCGCTCTTGCGGGCAATTTTGTCGATTTCGTCGATGTAGATGATGCCGCGCTGGGCTTCTTCCACATCCATGTCCGCCACCTGCAGCAGGCGCAACAGGATGTTTTCCACATCTTCGCCGACGTAGCCGGCTTCGGTGAGGGTAGTGGCATCGGCAACGGCAAAGGGCACATCCAACATGCGGGCCAGGGTTTCGGCCAGCAGGGTTTTGCCGGAGCCGGTGGGGCCAATGACCAAAATGTTGGACTTTTGCAGTTCCACCTCATCCAGCTCCGCAGCTCCGAGGCTGTTGGGGTTGGCCTTAGCAGCCAGCCGCTTGTAGTGGTTGTAAACCGCCACCGACAGAACCTTCTTGGCCTTCTCTTGGCCAATCACGTACTGGTCAAGGTAGCGCATGATCTCGCGCGGCTTAGGCAACTGTGCCAGAGAAGGCAAGCTGCGAGAGGATTTTCTAGGGGTTTCGCGACGGCTGGCAGCAGGGGCTGTGGCAGGTGGGGTATTGCCGTCGTAGAGTTCCTCCTCCAAAATCTCGTTGCACAGCTCCACACACTCGTCGCAGATGTAGACCCCCGGCCCCGCAATCAACTTACGCACTTGATCCTGGGACTTATTACAGAAGGAGCATCTCAGGTGGGAGTCATGCTTGGCCATGGGATCCTCGTTGCTGTTTGCTCTTGGCTATTGTGTTCGGCGAATTCCAGGAAAGACAGAACGCTCTGGTGCTGCTTAAACGTGGGGCGCGGCCGCAGAGGCGTAGGAATACTGAAGGGACAGAACTTACTGACCTACTAGTCTAGCACTTCCTTCCAGCTTGTGGGCTTCCTAAGCCGGCTGTAGAGGATAGCTCTGCGGCGATTGGATAGAAAGTTGATAAGAAAACCGCCCGACTCGACGTCGAGCGGCGGATGGTGTGAGGAGTGAACGGAAACATGCGTCTCCGCTACTCTCATGATAGTAGAATGTTCCTAACTCTGGCAAAGACGGTCGTCGGAAGCAAGTGGGCTTTTTGGTTCGGTTGGATACCCTCTGGAGCGGAACCAGGGTAGATCTTAAGCACCAAAAAGGGGAAGGGACTGTCCGTGTTTCGTCCTCTTCCCCCTCTGGCGTCCACTCCTCACAGAATCGCATGATAAACCATCGCCAGGGCGAGGACAAGCCGGCCTTTCCAAATTTTTTCTCGTCAAGGATGGAGATCACTTCGGATCCAACGCCAGCAGCTCCGCCTCGCTCAGGAGAGGGATCCCCAAAGCCTGGGCCTGCTTGAGTTTGGAGCCGGGATCCGACCCTACCACCACATAGTCGGTTTGGCGGCTGACGCTGGCGGTCACTTTGCCGCCGCGGCTTTCAATCCAAGCCTTGGCCTGCTGGCGGGAGAGAGTAGGCAGGGTGCCGGTGATGACAAACTTCTTCCCAGCCAGAACCTGGGAGACGGCAGGGGCCGCTTGCCGGGGCAGGGCAGGGATCCCCAGCTCCCGCAGCTCCTGCAACAACTTCTGGTGGGCGGGATCGGCAAACCAGGCCACCACCGCCTCGGCAATTTCCGCCCCTATCCCGTAGATTTGGGCGATGTCTTCAGCCCTGGCCTGGGCCAAGAGTTCTGGGGCGGGGAAATGCTGGGCCAAAATCTGGGCGGTCACCACCCCCACATGGGGGATCCCCAGCCCGTAGAGCACGCGCTCCCAGGGCTGTTGACGGGAGCGCTGGATGGCCTGCACCAGCTTCTGGCTGGAACGGGATCCCATCCCCTCCAGGCTCTCCAAGTGTTCCGGGGTGAGGCGGTAGAGATCGGCCACGGTGCGCACCCCCAGCTTTTCTACTAACTGGGCCACCCGCTTTTCCCCCAGGCCCTCGATATCCATGGCGTCGCGGCTGGCCCAGTGCTGCAGTTGCCCCCTGATCTTGGCCGGACAAGCTGGGTTGGGGCAGCGGGTTATCGCCTCGCCGGCAGGGCGAACCAAAAGGGTGCCGCACTCGGGACAGTGGCTGGGCAGGCGGTAGGGAACGGCATCGGGGGGGCGCAGCTCCTTGAGGATCCCCACCACCTCAGGGATGATCTCCCCGGCCTTGCGCACGATGGCGGTGTCGCCGATGTGGACATCCAGCTCTTCCAGGCGATCGGCATTGTGCAGGCTGGCGCGGCTGACGGTGGTGCCCGCCAGAAGAACCGGCTCCAGCTCCGCCACCGGCGTGACGGCTCCGGTGCGGCCTACGCTGGCCACGATGGCGCGAATGCGGGTGGGGACTTCCTGGGCAGGGTATTTGAGGGCAATGGCCCAGCGGGGGAATTTTTGCGTAAAGCCGGCCTCCTCTTGCAGCCGCAGGGAGTTGAGCTTCACTACCACACCGTCACAGGCATAGGGAAGCTGGGCCTGCCGCCACCGCTCGTAGAACTGGACCACCTCCTCGAGGCCCCGGCACACCTGGGACAGAGGATTGACGGGCAATCCCAGGTCTTTTAGCCGCTGCAGACACTCCCACTGGGTTTGGGGGGGATCCCCGCTTGGCCACCCCTCCGGCCAGTGGAGGGCATAGGCAAAGAAGCTGAGCTTGCGGGCGGCAACCACGCGGCTATCCAACTGGCGCAAGGTGCCGGCGGCGCAGTTGCGCGGGTTGGCAAAGGGGGGATCCCCGGCGGAGCATCGCTCCCGGTTGATGCGCTCGAACTCAGCAATGGGGAGATAGGCCTCTCCTCGCACCTCCAGGACCGGCGGGGGAGCGGCGGTTGCCAAGCGCAGGGGAATAGAAGGGATGGCGCGGATATTGGGGGTAATGTCCTCACCTGACTGTCCATCGCCGCGGGTGGCCCCCCGCTGCAGCAGCCCATCCACATAGGTAAGAGCCAGGGCAGCGCCGTCAATTTTCAGCTCGCACACATATTCCAGCTCCCCTTCCTCAGGGGTGCGCCCCAGAACCCGCCACAGGCGCTCTTGCCATTCCTTTAGCTCTTCCAGGTTGAAGGCGTTTTCCAGACTGTAGAGGGGGATGCGGTGGGAAACGGTGGGGAACTGCTCGGCGGGCTTTTCCCCTACCCGCTGGGTGGGGCTGTCGGGGGTGATGAGCTCGGGGTAGGCCCGCTCCAGCTCCTGCAGCTCGCGGTAGAGGCGGTCGTAAACGCTGTCTTCCAGAATGGGGGCATCGTGGACGTAGTAGGCAATGCTGGCCTTCTGCAGCAGAGCGCGCAGCTCGCGGGCGCGCTGTTCCAATTTTGGATCCATACTCTTGTTGCACCGTTGGCTAGGTCTAGCTTAGGTTCAACGCTCTCATCTCTCTCAGGCTGCCGCTGCTCTGCCCCCTTGTCAGCCTAACCCCCAAAAAGCTGGGCAATGCAGATCCCAGCTTGCAGCTGCAGGCGAGATGAGGCGAGAACTCCCCGTAGAAGCGGGCTGGCGGTGCCGGAAGCAGAGGCCGGCTACCACAGCGGTTGCCACCCATGGAGCGCCTCGTAGTGGCGCCTACCTTATTTCCTGCGACTGCAAGTGCCCGTAGGCTTGGGCCGCAGCGGCCATTTCTGCCGCCTTTTTGGAGCGCCCCTCGCCGCGGCCCCAACATTGGCCGTGGCCCCAAACTTCCATGGTGAAGTGCGGCGGGTGTTCCCGGGCAGCCACCAGACGATATTCCGGCAAGGTGCCCCATAGGCGTTGGGTCAGTTCCTGCAGCGCGGCTTTCGGGTTGCGCCGAGTGGGATCCTGGAACCACTGCTCCACCCGTTGGCGAAAGTAGGGATCCAGCCAAGGATGCAGCCGGGCCAGGGTGTGCATGCCCCAGCTCAGGTATAGGGATCCCAACACCGCCTCAAAAGCATCGGCTAAGCGCCGCTCCCGTCCGGCCAGGTCGTTTTGGGAGCTGGATCCCACCTCAAGGTAGCGCTCTAGGCCATGCAGATCCGCCAGTTCCGCCAGGTGGGCATCGCTGATCAGATCCGAGCGAACTGCGGTCAGCTCTCCCACCGACAAGTGGGGATAGGACTGGAACAAGAACTCAGTGGCCAAAATGCGCAGGACAGAATCCCCTAAGAACTCCAGCCGGTCGTTGTTGCGCTGGCCATCCAGAGAAGGGTGAATCAAAGCTTGATCCAACAGATCCCAGCGCAGTTGCTCCAGCCAGGCGGGATCCTTGAACCCCAACCGGTTCAGCAGGTGCTCTAAGGCGCGGCGACGAGGTGGGATCGGCTCAACCATAAAACCTGCGGCAAAATCTCTACACCTAGAATGCTCTCGGTGCTCACCTTGTGCTACAGGAGTAGTATAAGCCTTTGGAGAGGATCCCTGCATGCATGCCCACGCCCACCCTCGCACTCCCACCACCGAGATGGAGGTGACCAGCATTCGTCTGGAGCGGGAACTGAAGCAACGACTGAAGGCGTTGGCCGGCGGCCAGGGCTACCAGGCCTTGATCCGCGAAATTCTCTGGGGCTATGTCTTGCGCCACTCTCAAGAGGCTGCCACCCTCACCGCCGAGGATATTCAGGCCAGTTTCCCCGCCACGGCTCAGCGGCCCCAGCGTTGCGCCCTCACTGGCCAGGCCATCCAGCCACAGGAGCCGATGCTGCTGGGGTTGACTACGGACGGGAAATTGGTTCCCCTCAGCCCTGCCAGCCTCTGATTCTGGAACTCGAGTTAGTCCAGAGAGCCCTGGAGCAACCGACTCGACCGGCTTCTGCTAAGTTCCGCGGATTTCTCGATATCTTCTGGCGCGTTCTTCGGCGGGATCAGGGGCTTGCGCCTTGGCAACGGCCTCTTGCAGTTGTGCCATCACTGCTTCTGGGGGGTCGGCAGAGCGGACGACGTAGAACATCAAGTTAATGGCTTCGGCGGCCGTCAGCTTAAGGTTCTCTTTTCCTTTTGGCACCAGCGCGATCTTGCCGTCTGTTGTCGTAATCGCCGTATGGGATCCTTTGGCAAGAATCTCCCCAGCTTTTTCCAGAGTGACAAGCATATCCGTGCCTGATACATTTACGCTGAACACTGCTAAGCATTATCGCTCAACGGTGCAGCGATAGCATCCTGCCCACTGCTGAACAGGATGGCGGTATCCCGCAAAGCTCTGAGCATAACACCCAGAGCGCCTTGCCAATCTCGTGGTAGCCTATGGTTGCACTTTGGGCATCTAAACACCTTTGCGCCACCCAACTTGGTGTGGATGTGCCCGCACTTGGTACAGGTTTTGCTGGTGTACGCTTCCGATACTTCCACGACGACCACGTTTTTCTTCTTGGCTTGAAACTTCAGGAGCTGCTTGAACCGGTAGTGCGCCCAGGTGAGCATCGCCCTTGCTGTCTTGCTACCAAACTTCCTCCCTGCCTTGGCAACCATCTTGGCTGACTCGAAAGTGG
>NZ_JANSHG010000036.1:0-17091 GCF_047461555.1 Synechococcus sp. WC101 | reverse complement strand
CGCCAGCAGCAAAGCGACCGCGTGACGGAGCGCCGTTCTATCCTGCCTTAGGGAGTGACCAGTCTCTAGTCTTGAGCAGACCGCACCATCAGCACTGGGCAGCCGATATGCACCCGCACGTAGTCGGAGACAGATCGTCCCAAGAGCCGATCCAAGTCGGGGATACTGCGGGCAATGCTGGGCCGGCGATCTGGGGATCCCATCACCAGCAGGTCGGCCTTGCTTTCTTCTGCCAGCCGGACAATCTCAGTGCCGGGATCCCCGACGGCAGTTAACACTCGGTGGCCAATTTGGTGACTTTTGAGGGTAGCGATTGCCCGGTCTAGGGTTTCGTCCCGAGCTTGGGCATCGGCATCCAGTTGCACAGAGGCTAGGAAAATCTGGGCTCCCGGGATGCCGGCCACTAGATCCAGGGCCGTGGCAAAGGCGGCCTGGGCGGCGGGGGAGTTGTTGAGGGCCACCATGACGTGGCTGGGGTATTTGACGTAGGCGTCGTCTTTGACCAGCAGCATGGGGCAGGAGGCGAGCTGGAACACGTATTGGCTGACCGAGTTCTGCAAAATGGCCATGAGGCGGTTGCGCCCCCGCGATCCCATCACGATCAGGGGATCGGGCAGGGACTCGGCCACCTGCAGCACCACCACCTTGGGATCCCCTTCCACCAGTTGGGTGGTGATTTTGACGCCGGGCTGGGCGGGAAAACTCTGCAGGGTTTTGGCCAGCAGCTCCTGCCCCTTTTGCCAGGCAGCTCGCATCTCCTCGGCAGAGGTCTGGGAAGGCACCGCATGCAGCAGGGTCACGTGGCACTGGGCAAAGGCCGGCAGAGACAGCAGCGTGTGCAGCATCTGCTCGGTGGGGCCGCTGCCGTCGATGGCGGCAATGATGTTCTCAAAGCGAGGCATGGGATCCGTTCTCCAGGCCAAGGTTTGCCAAGACTCATCCTAGATCTGGCTCTGGGGATCCCTGTTGCCGAGGTGGATATCCCGCAACATTTTGTTGGGTTTTAGTAACTTAGCCACACATAGCCGGTGAAGCCGCCGCCGGCATTGGTGTTGCGGCCCGTCAAAAACTGAAACCCGCCCAACCCCAGGGTCAGCCCCCCCTCTAGGCGCCAGTTGAGCTGGCCGGAAAGCTTGAGGTTGTCGTAGTCGGGATCCTGCACCGCCAGATCCCCAAAGAGCAGGGGGGCGCCGTTGCCGAGGGTGAAGTCGCCATCCAGGGCCACAATGGCCTGCACCTCAGGGCTGAGATCCGCTCCAAGGGTCAAATTGGCCTTGAGGCGGTCGCCCGGATAGCCCAGGTAATCCCGCAACGTCAGACAGGAGTCGAAAAAGGCGGGCAGGGATCCCAGCTCGACATTAGCCGCCGCTCCCAAGCTGAAGTCGTAGCCGAAAACCCCATAGCCCAGGGGCAGGGAGGTGTTCTGGGTGGCATATCCCGGCGGGATCAGGGCCGTCAATTGCGCCGAGAAAAAGGGATCCCCCTCTCCCCAGGTGTGGCGCAGGCCCAGCTCCAGATCCCGCAGGCCCTGGTTGCGCTGGGTCACGAGCTGGTCGCCGCTGGCGAAGCGGTTTTCCAGGAAAACATAGCTGGTGTTGAGGTTGAGGGTGAGGCGATCGCTGAGGCCGGTTTCGGCAAACAGGTTGAGGCGGGTCTCGCCGTACTCTGAAGGGGCCTGCTGCAGGCGTCCCCCCTGGTCAAAGCGGGTGCGGGGTTGGTACACCTCGGGCTGGAGGGAAAAAAACGTCTGACCTGCCCCGCGCGGAAAGCCACAGCCCGCCCAGGCCGGCAGCTCCCACCCCCCCAGGGCAAGACCCAGGGCCAGCAGCCAGCTTCTGGTAATTGCAAAAGGCTTCATCTAGGGATCCCTCTCTTCTTTTCCCGGCAACAGCAGCGCCGCCGAGGGGGATTGTATCGGCAGAAGGCCGCTTTGGGCCGTCGCCCACAGGGCTTTCCCTACACCCCCTGGGCCACAGCCGGCAAACCCACGCGGGCCCGAAATTGCCCCGCTGCCGTCAGCGCTCCATAGGGATCCCCTTTGTAGAGGCCGTAGTGCATCAGGGACAGGCGCCGCAGCCCCAGTTGCGACACCTCCTGCAGCCAGTCGGGCCGGCTCATGATCTCAAAATCCACCTGGACGGTGTCGGCCCGGCCGCCGTTGGGATGTTTGTCCTTAATCGAGGGCTCGTAGTGGGCCAGCATCAAGTTGCGGTGGATGGGGGCAAAGAGGCGGCAGCAGAGACGGATCTGCTCCGGGTTGCCCGGATCCGGGCCGTTCAGCTCCGGGTTAAACTCCCCCGGCCGCCGCTGGCGCATCGACTGGAAGGCGATCCCGTCCATCTGGCTCATCGTCTCGGCAAAAGGCGCCACCATGCTGCGGCCTGCCCCGCGGCGTGGGTCGTCGAAGGTGGCAATCCAGCCGCCCCAGCAGAGGGCCACCTCGGCCTCTGGCAGACGCTCCTTGATGGCCTGGCGAGCCCGCAAGACGTTGTCCATGAGGGCGCGGTAGTAGGGGGCGGTGTCGGCATTGTAGGCATCGGCGGGGATGCGCCAGTAGGAAAACTCGGTGGCCAGGCTCCAGTAGGTGGGGCGGCCTTGGGGATTGGCTTGAGCAACATACCCGGCCAGCTCGGCCACGTCCTGGACAAACTGCGGCGAGATGTGGTAGTCGCCGCAGGGGCGGTTGGTGTCGTCTTCCCAGGTGATGATGTGCAGGCTGTAGCCCCGCTCAAACCACTGCCGCAAAAGCCCCGCCTGGTGCCAGTTGCGCCAGAAGGAGAGATCCCCCTGGCGGTGATCAAAGCTGTTCAGCCAGCCGCTCAGGAAATGGGGATCCCACCCCTGCGCCACTGCCGCCACCTGCGGATCCGACTCGATTTCCCAGAGGAAGCGACCGGGATCCTCGCCAATGCCCACCTCCCAGCGGGCCAGCAGCTCGGCCAAGCTCAGGCTTCCAGGCTCGCTATTTTCCGAGCTGCGGTTCCCTTGCGGCCCCAAAAGTGCTTGACCGCAGCCGCCCATCCCATAGCCGGCCAGCAGCGCTCCGCCCATCTGCAGCACCTGTCGTCGCCGCCATTGCCGTCTCCAGATCATCCCGTTTCCTCCCGAGGCTCTGCCTGGCGGGCCCACAGCCGCACTTGGGGGGAGCTATAAACCTCCCTGAAGCCCGGCAGCCCCTCAAAATTGAGCTCAGGCCAAAATTGCAGGATGCGATCGGCGCTCCGCAAGGGATCCGCCAGCCCCGCTACCAAGAGGTAGTCCACCCTTTCCTGGGGATGCTGAAGGGCCAGGGCAAACTCGTACTGGTGAGGAGTAAGGAAAGAGCGGGGATCCCTTGCCCAAAAGATAGCCTCAAAGTGGATGTCGTCGTCCACCAGCACCTTCTCGCCGGGCAAGAGGTGGCGGCGAAGGTATTGACCCACCCGACGCTTCTCCTGCCGCTGCCGGCGCCAGGCTTCTAGAGCTTGCCCGCTAGAGGTGACTTCATACAGCTCCTGGGCAGCTTCCAACTCGCGGCTGAGGGGCGCCACCCCTGCCACCAGCCGCTCCCAGAGATCCCGCTCTTCTGCCACCAGCGGGGCCAAAAACCCCGGCTCTTGGCTTACCCCATAGCCACCGGTCAAGCAGTTCAGCCCCAAGAGGGCCGTGATCAGCAGACGCTTGGCCCAGCCGGGGCCGGCTCCGCGGCAGAGATAGGCCCTCATCAGCAACGGCAGCGGCACCCACAAAAGGCCAAAGCGGCTCAGCTCCGGCAGAAACAGCCCCTGCCCCAGCGAAGCCAAGAGGACCACCAGCGGCATCCCCCAGATCAAAGCCCACACCCGGCGGCCCAGCAGGGATCCCATCCCCAACAGGAGATAGGCAGGGGCCAGCACCGCCAGCCACTTCCCCAGCTCCACCAGCCCCCGCCAGCCGCCGGCCTGCTGCAGGTCTTCTCGCAACTGCGGCAGGCGCAGGCCGCTGCCCACCTGGTAGGTAAAAGCCCAGGGATCCCCTACTGCCAGCCAGTTGACATACAGCCAGCTCAGGATCAAGGCCAGGCTGATAAACCCGGCCACCAGCAGCGAGGTCCAGCGAAATCCCCAGGACTGTTGGCGAAAAGCCACCAGCAGCACTCCTGCCAGCCAGGGCAGCAGCCAGACATTTTCCCAGCGCAACACCATCAGGGGCCCCAGCGCCAGCCCAATGAGCAGCAGCCGCAGCGCAACGGGCAGCTCGCCAGAATCCGCCCCAGTCTCTGCCCTGGCCTGCTCCTCTTTACTCAAGGGAAACAGCAGGGCCATGTTCACCCCCACCAACCCTGCTGTGGCTGTCCAAACAGGGCTGCGCAGCAGCATCAAGATCAAAGTCGGCTGCACCACCATCAACAAACCCCACAGCCAGCGCCATCCCAGGCCGGCGGGCAGACGGCGCAACTGCTGCCCCACCCAGCCCACCAGCAGGGATCCCAAAATGGCCTGCAACAACAGCGGCGAGCGCCCCAAAATGGCCGTGGCCAGCACCAGGGAAGGGGGAAAAGTGGTGCCCACAATGGGCAGGCGCGGATCCGGCCCCAGGGCGGCTACGGATCCCTTGTAGCCAAGAAACTGCATCTCCAGGCTCACCCAGCCCCAGCCTTCCTTCAGCCCCCACAAGAGACCAGCCAGGAGCAGCAAGGGGATCCCTACCGGCGCAACGAGCCTCCAGAAGGCTTTAAGCTGAGTTGCAAACATAGATGCTTCACGAACAAACTTAGCTAAACTTCACAATTAGTTCTAGGAGACTTGAACACCTCATCGAATCCCAAGGAGTGACTTAATGCCAACAAGTTTCAGAAAAACTATTTGGGATCGATGGACGTGTTTTGGGATCCCTACAAAGCTAGACTAGTTTTCCCTTTTTTGAGGCGTTTTTTCTACGCATTTTGGCGTATTGGGTTCAGCAAGATGGTCGATGAACAGTGGCCGGGCTGCAGGTGAAGATAGGGAAGTCTTTGAACTGGAACAAGGTGTGACCTCAATGCTACAGTCTGTGCGGGACATGAACGACGCGGCAATTCCGGCGCTGGAGCTTTTGCCCTCCCAGGCTGAGACCCGCCCCTGGGGCTCCTTCTGCGTCTTGGATGAAGGCCCGATGTATAAGATCAAGCGCATCGAGGTCAAGCCCGGCCATCGCCTCAGCCTGCAGATGCACTACCACCGCAGCGAGCACTGGATCGTGGTTCGGGGTACGGCGCGCGTCACCCGGGGCGAGGAGGTAATGCTGCTCAACTCCAACGAATCCACCTACATTCCCCCCTGCACCAAGCACCGCCTGGAAAACCCCGGCACCCTTCCCTTGGTGTTGATCGAGGTGCAAAACGGGGAATACCTGGGCGAGGACGACATCGTGCGCTTTGAGGACGACTACGCCCGCCAGTAAAGGGATCCCCTGGGCATCCGAATCCACGATTTGTGCGTACAGACCCCGAAAGCTTACAGATTTCTGCATGTCGGGCAAACCTGGGTCAGGTAGGCCAAGGGGCTTGCCTGCCTTAAACAAGTTGGGGATCAACAAGAGGGGGTCAAGGTGACGCAGAAGGCAAGGCAGTGGGCTTTGTGGATTGCCGGTTTGCTTTGGTGTTGCGGGCCGACGGCTGCCCAGGCAGCGGAAACCATCTCTCTGCAAAGGTTGGGCTACGACCGCTCGGTGCTGCTGCAGGGATCCAACCCGCGCCTGGATGTTACTGTCCCTGCCCCCCTCAACGGCCTTGACCCCGAGGCCAGCTTTGTGCAGTTGCGCCTGGATCCCTCGCCGGTGCTCAAGCCCACGTCCACGGTGCGGGTGCTGATCAACGAGGAGCTAATGGGCCTTTTTCTGGTGCGGGACCTGCGGCAGGAGCCGGTGGTGCGGGTGCCCATCCCCAGCTTGGCCGCTGGCGAGCGCTTTATCACCTTGTCGGTGCAGCCTTTCCTGAGCATCAGCGACGATATTTGCGCCGACTTGAATACCGGCAATTTGCTGCTGACGGTAGGGCGGGATAGTTTCTTTGAGCTGGCGCCCCTCGTTCCTGATGCCACGGTGGCCGGTTTTCTGGGCCGGCTGTACCCTCAGGTTACTTTGGTAGTGCCGGCCAATCCTTCCTCTGAGACGGCGGAAGCAGCTCTGTGGCTGTACAGCCTCCTTTCTCACCTGTTTCCGCAAACGCCCATCCTGTGGAGCAATCGTCCGGCGCAAGGGCCACAGGTGATCTTGGAGCCGGCGGACTTCACCCCCCACTTGCAGCATCAGGTTACTCCAGAGGGATCCCGCCTGCGAGTGGCCGCCCGCCGGGAAGCTATTCTTGCTCTCTATGAAGAATGGAAGCGGGCGGGGCTGGTCAGCCGCGGCATCCAGGTGACAAGGGTGGCGGATCTGGAGAGAGCGCTCAGGGCCAACCGCCTCAGCCTGCGAGAGCTGGGGATCGTGGATCCCATGTTGCGGGGGTTTGGCAGCCAGTCTTTGGTCTTCAACTTCAACCTGTCCCAATTGGGGGGGCGGCCGCGGGATCTGGCGGCGCAACTGGATGTGATCATGAACCCGGTCGATGGCCGAGTGGGGGATCGTCTCACCGGCTACGTGTTCTTGAATGGCGTTCTGTTGCGCACCTACAACCTAACCGGGCGCACCCAGCTCAACGAGACCGTAATCCTGCCCACCCGCCTGCTGCGCCGCTTTAATCAACTGGAGCTCCGCTTTGACTATGGCGCCAGCCCCGGTAATTGCCAGGGATCCCTGACCCCGCTGACTTTGCAAGTGCGTTCCGATAGCTCTGGCCTTCTCTGGAGCGGCTACCAAGCCCCTAGCGGCGAGCTGCAGGAGATCCCGGCGGTGCTGCAGGGATCCGGACGGGTTGGGCTGGGGGATCCCCAACTGCTGCCGGCTGCCGCCTACCTGGTCGGTGCCCTCAGCCGGCTGGCTGCCCGACCCCTGCTGCCCACCCTTGAGGTTTTGCCCAAAGAGGAAGCCAACCTGGAGACGGGGAACTTTGCCTGGCAGGTGATCGTGGCTGGGCCAGATCAGGTGGAGCTTAATAGCCCCATCCGGCTGGGATCCCAGTTTGAAATCATCAATCCCCTCAACCAGCAGGTGGCCTTGGCCGCTCAGCCTCAAGAAAACCTCGGCCTTTTGCAGTACTTTCTCCTGAAAGGTAAGCCGAACCTTTGGCTTTCCTGGTGGGGATCTGACCCGGCTTTGGCAGAGCGCCTCAGCCGCGGCCTTGCCGATCCGCGCACCCGCCTGGCCAACCAGCTACAGGGAAACGTGCTCACCGCCTATGCCGCTGCCCCCGATCTCACCCAAGTACAGAGCTGGGATCTCACGCCGGCAGGCTATCGAGTGCGCTACCGCGGTCGCCTCAACTGGCAGCTCCTTTTGTGGCAGTACCGCTTTTGGCTGGTGCTTTTGCTGGCCATCCTGCTGGCTGTGGGGGCATGGGACACCTATCGACGCTTGGCCCGGCGACCTGAGCCGCCAACCCCCTCTTAAGCCAAGCGAGAACCTAAGATTCGCCTAGAATTAACCTGATTTTGAGCTTATGTTAACGCTGATCGAATACTGGTTGGTGCGCACAGGCTGTCTAACCCAGGAGCAGTTGGCAAAGGCTTATCGCTATCAAAAACAAGCTGATTGTTCCCTGCCGCGGGCCCTCTGGAGCTTGAGGGCAATGCACCCCCGTCAGTTTGCTCGCCTCTGCTGTCAGATCTTGGAGCGGCCCAAGCTGAGGAGCTGGTTGCTCGGGCATCCCCTCGACCTAGAGCTGCCTTGGCTGATCGAGCCTATCGATCTGGTGCCGGTGCGCTTTCTGCCCTGTGGCTGGCTCGACCCGCGAACCGTAGTGGTTGCTACCGAGGAGCCGGGCCATCCCATTGTCTGGCAAAATGTCAAGCGCCTCTGCCCCGAAGCCGATCGGATGTGGGAGATCCCGGCCACCGAAAAACAGATTCTGACCGCCCTCATTGAACGCAAGCTGGCCGCCGAGCTGCTGGGCAGCCGTCTTACCTTAGAGCAGTGGCAGCAGGCTTTGGAGATCCGCCGCCGCACCGGCTCCAGCCTGGGGCAGGTGCTGACCCGGCTCAGCTACCTTTCCACGCCGGAGTACCTGAGCATTCTCACTCAGTTGTTAGGGTATCCGACAGTGTCTAAGTTGATAGGGACAGGGCTGCTTCATCGGGAGGAGAATCTGAGCCAACAGTTTGATCCTGAGCTGATGATGCGCCACCTGTTCTACCCCCTAGCCTGGGCAGATGAAAATGCTCTGATGGTGATGGTGAATGACCCCCTGGACTGGGCGGTGGATGAGATCCTCTACGCTTGGCGGCCAGGCTTGCGTATTGAAAAAGTTCTGGGCACCGAGCAGGATATCACGCAGCTTCTCAGCCAGGATCAAGGACCTAAGCTGAGCCAAGAAGCTGTGTACAAGCTCATGGCCCGCCTGCCGGAGGAATCGGCCTCGCGGGTGTTTACTCCTTCTCAGATTGCAGTGGGCTACGGCCTGCTGCTGCTATTTCTATTGGGGTTGGCCACTGCTCCCTGGACGACTCTGACCATTTTGGTGCTGCTGATCAATCTTTTTTACGTCGCTTCGATCCTGTTCAAACTGCTGCTCAGCCTAGTGGGATCCGCCGATCGCTTCCACCAGATTACCGATGAAGAAGTGGCCGCCCTCGATGACCGCACCTTGCCCATCTACACCATCCTGGTGCCGGTCTACAAAGAGCCGGAAGTAATGCCGATTTTGATCAAGTCTCTCTCTAAGCTGGATTACCCCCATGAGCGCTTAGATGTGCTCATCTTGCTAGAAGAAAACGACCGCGCCACCATTGAGGCGGCCCGGGCTGCCAAGCCCCCCCGCTACGTGCGCCTGCTGCTGGTACCGGATAGCAAGCCCAAGACCAAACCCAAAGCCTGCAACTACGGCCTGGCCTTTGCCCGTGGCGAATATCTCACCATCTACGACGCTGAAGATATTCCTGACCCAGATCAACTCAAAAAAGCGGTCATCGCCTTCCAGAAAGGGGATCCCAGCTTGGTCTGCGTCCAGGCTGCTCTCAATTACTTCAACCGCAACGAGAACTTCCTCACCCGCATGTTTACGCTGGAGTATTCCTACTGGTTTGACTACCTCCTGCCAGGCTTGGAAACTCTGAAAATGCCCATCCCCCTGGGAGGCACGAGCAACCATTTCCGCACTGACCGCCTGCGGGAATTGCAGGGATGGGATCCCTTTAACGTTACCGAAGACGCCGATCTAGGCATCCGCGCTAGCCAGCACGGCTACACGGTGGGGGTGATCAACTCCACCACCTACGAAGAGGCCAACTGTGCCGTTAAAAACTGGATCCGGCAGCGCTCCCGCTGGATCAAGGGCTACATGCAGACTTGGCTAGTCCACAACCGCCACCCCCTGCGCTCGTTGCGCAAACTGGGCCTTAAAAACTGGCTGGCCTACCAGTTTTTCATAGGGGGCAGCTTCTTGACCTTCCTCACCAGCCCCATTATGTGGCTGCTCTTTTTCTATTGGCTGCTCACCCGTGCTCATTGGCTGCAAAACATTTTCCCCAGTTGGCTGATCTACCTAGGCTTGTTCAACCTCCTGGTAGGAAATGCCATCGGGATCTACTTGAACTTGGTGGCTGTCTTCCGACGCGGCTACTACGATCTGGCCTTCTATGCCCTGCTCAACCCCATCTATTGGCAGCTCCACTCCATTGCAGCCTATATGGCCCTGTGGCAGCTTTTTACCAAGCCCTTCTACTGGGAGAAGACCGTCCATGGCATAAGCAAGTTTACCCACGCCAAAGTGCAAGAAGCCACCCAGAAAGCAGGCTAGGCTGCTGACTTGGCTTTCCAAGCCGTGGGGACGAAGTTAAGGACAGCCGGCGCCCCTTTAGAAGCTGTAGTCCGAATCTACAATCACAGCGCAACCACGCGGGTGGAGACAGCTAGCCATAATCACCTTAACGGCAAAGTTTCCCTCGTAGGGTGCTTGCACGATGGGGAAATCGTCCAGGAGTTCGTCTGTAGCCACCACTTGACCACTGGCATCGTAAAGCACCAGATCCACATCGAAGCAATCCCGATCACACTGCGCCCAGATGTTTTCACCTTGGTAGAAGTAGCCTGTAACTACTGTCGATTGTCCATGAAAAAGCCATAAACTACGGCTCTGAGCCCAGGCGGCAGCACCCCCGACAACCGCGGCTGCCCCTATCAGGCTTGCCATCAACCAGCCCCGCACCGAAGCCATAGGAATGCCCTCCTTACTGAAGAACGGAGAAAGAATGGATTTGGCTACAGGGATCCACCTCAACACCCACACTCTAGCAGCCAACTCTGTTTCTCTCGAATGATCCAGATCACGTTAAGGATCCCATGTTGAAAATCGCAAAAAAGAGTTACAAAAAAGGGATCCCGACCAGAGCGGGGATCCCTTGATTTCGATCAGAGTAGGGTGGATAAAATCTGCCTAAAGCCCTCTATTTTTCTAGGCCGGAGCTGTCTAGCTCCTCACTGGGGCAGAATCAGTTCTCCGCGGCGTCCCAGGGGATCGGTCAGAACACTGCCGGTGGGGCCTTTGATCTGAATGGTGCAGCGGCTGCCGGAGACTTCGATGACGTTGTAGTTGGGCACCGCCAGCTCCAAAAAGCGCAGGTTGCCCGTCGTGACGCCAGGGATCCCGCTCACCTCTGGATTGGCAGGGTTCACAGGGGCGAGAAAGCCATTCAGAATCCGGTAGTAGAGGCGGCTGGCGTTGGGGATCCCAAGGCGATTTCCCTCCTCGTCGATACTTAAAGCCGTAACGCTGCGCCCGGTGGGGCCAGTCCATACTTCCCAAATGGGGTTGCTGCTGCCGGGGTTGACCTGGCCGATAAAGCCGGCGTGGTTGTTGCCCGTCAAGAACACCACGTTGCGGATGTTGTTGCGCTCGATAAAGTCGATCACCTCCTGCCGCTCCAGCCAATAGCCCTCCCACACGTCGTTGGAGCGGAAATAGGTCACTGTGATGGGAAACTCGCTGACGATGAACTTGTAGGTGGCAGTGGAGTTGCGCAGGCCGTTGAACAGCCACTGCTTCTGCGGCTCTCCCAAGAGGGTGCGCGGCGTGCGGCGCAGCAGGTTAAACAGGGCTTGCTCGGATCCCGGCGGGCCAAAGAAAAGGGTCTCCTGCTCGGGCGTGAGGCGGATGCCGGCCAGCTCCAAAAAGCGCTGACGAGTCAGGCCAGGGGGCAAGATGGGCAGGATCGGGGTCACGGCAGCCAAGTCGCGGTACTGGCGCAGGTCGAGGATGAAGACTTCGGCGTTGGCGCCGTAGCGGAAGCTGCGAAACAGCCGATCCCGGCTATCTACCCCCGGCACATCCGTCAAGTTGGGGGTGATGGGGTTGTACTCAAAAAAGGCCTGGTAGCCCAGCACCCTGAAATCTTCCACATCGCGGGTTTGCCCGGTGGTGTCGTTGAGCTGGACGGCGCGGCCGCCGCGGGCCTTCTGGCCGCTGTAGTTGTCGATTACCTCGTGGTCATCCCAGTTGACGACAAAGGAGGTACGACTGAACAGTTGCGGGAACTCCGGCCCGGCATACTTGGGATCCCGCTGATCCCGATAGAGGCTGCGGTAAAACTCCAGGTTGCCGATGGGATCCAGCCCCAGCCAAAAGCGATCCGCGTAAACGGTGTCGCCGTTGAAGGAGATGAAATCGATATCGCCGCGGTTAACCTCGGCCAATAGGGCTGCCCCAATGGGAAAAGGAGGCTCATTGGCGCAGCTAATGTGCAAGAAGCGGATGGGCCGCCCATCGCCCGCAGCCGGCAGGGTGCGGAACTGGCCCACAGGGCTGGTAAGCCCCTCGCTGACAAAACGGTAGAAATAGCGCTGCGCCGGCCTCAGGCCGGTAACGACGGCCCGGGCAATGTAGTCGCCCGGCTCGGTGCGGTAGTTGCGACCGGCCACGCGGCGGGCAGTCAGCGAAACCTGCTGCAGAATGGGGCTGAACTCGGCATTTTCCGCCACCTGCAGCGTCACCGCCACCGTATCCACGCTGCTAGCCGGCACCACCCGCGTGGAAAGCACCGCCCCCTCAGCGGTGGGATCCCCGGCAAACACCCCTTGGGGAAATCCGGGCTCTCCCAGCGGCGGGATGGAAGAACTGGAGTTGCCCCCACAGGCGGCCAGGGCAGCTGCCCCACCGCCAAACATCAGCAACTGCAGGAAAAAGCGACGGGAACGCAGGGAACTCATACAGCTAACCTCGGCGACGCAGGCAAATGTAAAGGGATCCGCAACAACGGCCAACCGCCCTCAGTCAAGCATTTTTGCGCCCAAACTGAGGTTGTGGGCCGGTGAAAACTGGGTTAGCTTCTGTTTAAGAACGCCGACCTCCGTGCGCCGGCTTTTCACAACCCTTGCTGAGAAGGCTAAAATTCCATTAAGGTTTTTTGCTTTTTGGCTCTGTTTTCCGGTTTTGCGTTCTAGAACCTCTTGTTGACCCAAGGAGGGATCGTCGTGGCTACGGAGACTCTGGTTAAGCCTTCTGTAACCCCGAAGCACATGCCCATGTACCGGGTGTTGCTGCACAACGACGATGTCAACACCATGGAGTACGTGGTGCAGGTGCTGGTGAAGGTGATCCCATCGATGCTGCCGCCGCAAGCCACCGAAATCATGCTGGAAGCCCACAACAACGGCGTTGCTGTGGTCATCGTGGTGCCGCGGGAGCATGCGGAGTTTTACTGCGAGCAGTTGCGCCAGCACGGCCTCACCAGCTCGATCGAGCCGGAACGCTAACTAGGAGCGGGTTGGGTGGGCCTGCAGATTGCCAGACTAAAAGCTTTTCCATTTCCGCTGCGCCTGTTGCTGTTTTTGGGGATCCCCCTTTTGGCCTGGCTGCCGTGGGTCGGCCTAGGGGGGTTTTTCTTTGGGCGAGAGTACCTCTGGCTGCCGCTGTATGCCCTGCTGCTCCTTTGGCTGTGGCTGTGGGGATCCGGGTTTGCCGCCTATGGCTTAGACAAGAGTTGGGCCTGCCGGGCTGGGATCCTCTGGGGCCTGGGGATGGGTGTTGGCGGGCTTTTTCTGCTCTTTGGCCTAGAGGGTGCCCTGGGCTGGCTGAGCTGGCAGCCGGTGGCAGGGGGATCCCTGCTCGGCTATGGCTTGCTGGGGTTAGGGGTGGGCCTGGCGGTGGCGCTGGCGGAAGAGCTGTTGTTCCGCGGTTGGCTGCTGCAGGAGATGGCCTTGGACTACGGCTGGACAAGCGCTCTGTGGGGATCCAGCCTTCTCTTTGCTTTGGCCCATTTCTTAAAGCCGCTGGCGGAGATTCTCGCCACCTGGCCCCAGTTTCCGGGGCTATGGCTGATGGGCTTGCTGCTGGCCCAGGCCAAGGTGTGGAACCAAAACAAGCTAGGACTCAGCCTGGGGCTGCACGCCGGCTGGGTGTGGGGCATCACCTGGGTCAACAACTTGGCTTGGATCGAATACACCGGCAAAGCGCCAGAGTGGCTCACCGGCATCGGCGGCAACCCGCTGGCCGGCTTGATGGGCCTGTTCTTCCTAGTCGGCACCTTCCTTGTTCTCAAGAGGTTGGCTGCCGGCAGAAGCTGAGCAGCGCCGCAGCATCTCTCCTCTCCCTGAGGGAGAGGGGCTGGGGGTGAGGGCCGCCATCTAGGTCGAGACAACTGAAGATTCCGGGATCCCTTCCTCCGCCCAAGGGCCGTTCTCATAGTAGGCGGCCACCCTCTCCCGGTCGGGCTGGGTTAGCAGGCTGACCACCACCAGCACGGCTGTGCCGGCGACCACCGCCGGGATGACCGGCAGCCAGCCGCCCGTCCAGCCTTTGGGCAACAGGCCCGACAGCCAGCCCAAGGTGAGGCCGCTGGAGACCAAAGCTCCGGCCACGGCCCCGGCGCGAGTCGCCCGCTTCCAGTACAGGCCGGCGATCAAGACGGGAAAGAGCATGGCGTTGCCCTGGAAGCTCCAGGTGGCAATCTGGGCAATCAGCCCCGGCGGCCTGACGGCAATGGCAAAGGAGACCAGCCCAATCCCCAGCACCACCCAGCGGCCCAACAGCTCCTCCTGGTGCGGGGAAAGCGGGCGCTTGAGGAAGGTGACCACCAGATCCCGCGTCACTAGGGAGCTGGCCGTGAGCAGTTGCGAGTCCGCCGTGGACATCAAAGCCGCCAGCGCGGCTGTAATCACCACTGCCGCCACGCCGCTGGGCAAGCTCTGCAACATCAGCGGCATGATCTGGTCCGGCTGCTGCAGGTTAGGAAAAGCCAGCCGGCCCCAGACGCCAATGAGGGCTGCCGGGAAAAACACCAGCAGAATGAGCAGCGGCCAGACCACCATCAGAGTCTGGAAGGGACGGGCACTTTTGGCCATGTAGAAGCGCTGGAAAAACTGGGGAAAAAGGGGCGTGGCCATGAAAAACAGCAGCTGGTTGCCAAGCAGCGTTTGCCAGCTCCAGCGCCCCTGCGGGCCGGGCAAGCTCAGCCAGGGATCCAACAGGCTGCCAGCCTCCTGGCCCCACCTCAAAGCCACTGCCACAAAAGCCACCACCATCCCCAAAACCAAGATGATCCCCTGCACCACGTCCGTCCAGACCACCGCCTGGGATCCGCCAAAGAGGACATAGGCCAAGATCACCAAGGCCACTACCACCGCCAGAGGCCAATAGGGGATCCCTTCTCCCAAAACAGCGGCCAGGGTGCGGGCTCCGCCAATGATCTGGATGCTGATGTAGGGGGCGGTAAACGTCAGGGCGCTCAGGCAATAGAGCAGGGCCAGGAGAGGGCTGTTGAAGCGGTGGCCAAAAAACTCGGAAGGGGTAATAAAGCCGAAGTGCCGAGCTGCCAGCCACACGCGGTAGCCTATCCAAAAAAACAGCCCCGAAATCAAGGCGGTGGTGACCCCCACCCCCAGAAAGATCCCCAGGCCGTGGGTGTAGGCATCTGCCGGCACGCCGAGGAAAGTAAAGGCGCTCAGCAGCGTCGCCAGCGTGGTCAAGGTCAAGGCCAGGGATCCCAGCCCCCGCCCCGCCAAGAAATAGCTCACGGGATCCTGGCCGCTGTGGCGGTAGCTCCACCAGCCAATGGCCGCCAACAGCAGCAGGTACACCCCAACCACACCCAAACTCAAAACCGTGTCACCCATCTCTAGGCCAGCAAACGCGCACAATGTAGAGGTTCAAGGGCACCAGCAGCAACATGGCCAACCCCGCCCCCCAGTACCAAGCCGGGATCCCCAATAGCTGCGGCTGGGCGGAGCGCACGCCCACCCAGGTCAATAGCCACAGCAGGGGATAGATCCCCCACACCCAAGCTTGCCGCAGCCGCCCAAAGCGCAAAAGGCCAGCGGCGGGATCCTGTTCGAGCATCCTCCGACCTCCTGCTGTGCAGGTGCATCTTCAGCGGGACTTCATTTTAAAGCAGGATGGCTCGATTAACCTGGTATTAGCCCCGCGGCAGGGTCGAGGCAGCCAGCCGCCGAGATTCCCCTTTTCGATGATCCAGAGACTTGAAATTGCTTTTTCCTTCCTCCCCCGCTGACAACGCCGGCAGGCCGGGATCCTGCCGCGGCGAACAAGAGCGGCCCTACTGGCTGGCTTGGGCGCAGATTAAGGGCATCGGCCCGCACCGGCTCAAACGGCTGGCGGAGTTTTTTGGATCCCTGAAGCAGGCCTGGCAGGCGGACGCCCTGGACCTGCAGCAGGTAGAAGGCATCGGCCCTACCTTGGCCCAGGCAATTGTCTCTGCCCGGCCTGGCCTCGATCCTGAGGAGATCCTGGAGCAGACCCAAAAGCCTGGGATCCCTTTCCTAACCCCGGCGGATCCCGGCTATCCGCCGCTGCTGTGGGAGCTGCCGGATCCGCCGCCCCTTCTCTATGTCTTAGGGGAATGCCCCGATTGGCAGCAGCCGGCCATTGCTGTTGTCGGCACCCGCGCCCCCACCTCCTACGGTCGGCTCTGGACTCAGAAAGTTAGTGCCGCCCTGGCAGAAGCCGGCTGTGTGGTGGTCTCGGGGCTGGCCACCGGGATCGACGGCATTGCCCACCAGGCCTGCCTAGAGGCAGGCGGCAAGACAGTGGCCGTGGTGGGAACGGGGGTGGATCAGGTTTACCCCGCCCACCATCGCTCCCTCTACCGGCGCATCTTGGAGCAAGGAGCCGTCCTCAGCGAATATCCTCCCGGCACGCCGCCGGCCAAGGAGCACTTTCCCCAGCGCAACCGCATCATCGCCGGCCTCTGCCGCGCCACCTTGGTGATGGAGGCCCCAGAGCGCTCGGGGGCGCTGATTACCGCCCACCTGGCCAACCACTACGGTCGGGAAGTGTACGCCCTACCGGGGAATATCGACACAGCGGCGGCCCGCGGCTGTCTGCAGCTCATCCGCAACGGCGCCGGCATGATCCTGGGGATTGAGGAGCTGCTCCAAGAGCTGGATTTGGTTCAGGGATCCCCTCCCCCAGAACAGCCCCCCTCCTTCGGCCCCAGCGATCCCCAGCAGCAGCTTCTCTGGCAGCTCCTGGGCAACGAAATCCTCAGCCTCGACGCCCTGGTCCAGGCCACCCAGATGGACATTGCCACCCTCTCCAGCACCCTGCTGCTTATGGAACTGGAAGGCTGGCTGGTGCAACTGCCGGGGATGCGCTACCAGCGGGCTCGCTGAGGTTGGATCCCTGCCCAGCTTCTCCGATGGGAGCACGACACGTGGGATCCTCGTGGCGCGGGTTGTTCACATGGGTGCTGACGGGGTAGGCGGCCATGGCCTCTGCCGGGTAGGGGCGGAGCAGGGGCAACAGCAGCTTGGGATCCCGCACCCGTGGATCCAGCCAGAGGTCGTAGTCGTTTTCCGTCAAAATGGCCGGCATCCGCTCGTGGAAAGGCTCCATCATGGCCGGCGTGTTGAGGATGGCGCAAGTTTCTATCTCCACCCCTTGTGGGCTGCGCCAGCGCTCCCAAATACCGGCAAAGGCAAACACAAGAGGATAGCTTGCTAGCCCCGCACTTGAGTGCGCGCCGGAAAAGCGCGCTAGCCACTTTAGTCGCTTACCCATGATGGGGGTCGTTGATATAGTTTCATAGCTCAAACAACCTCTTCCTGACT
>NZ_JANSHG010000035.1:0-17218 GCF_047461555.1 Synechococcus sp. WC101 | reverse complement strand
TACCAAGTGGCGCACTGGCTGGTGGGGCAATACGACCTGTTGGTGGTGGAGGATCTCAACGTCCGAGGGCTGGCACGAACTCGGTTGGCTAAATCGATTTTGGATGCGGCTTGGGGACGATTTCTCGACATTCTGACAGCAGTGGCGGTCAAACGCGGCAAACAGGTGTTGAGAGTGGATCCCCGTGGTACGTCCCAAAATTGTTGTGTTTGTGAGGAGCGTGTTCCCAAGACCTTGTCGGAACGGGTGCATGATTGCCCTCGTTGCGGGTCGTGGGACAGAGACTTGAACGCTGCTATCGAGATTTTGAAGCGAGGACTCAGGTCCCCCCGTATACGGGGGGATATAGGGGGGCGGTGGGACTGCCGCTCTCTGGCTGTGGAGGATCCTGGTTTACCAGTCCGTTGAAGCAGCAACTCCGGGAAGTGATTCTCGGAAGCTCCCGTCTACAGCCCGTCAGGGCTTAGCGGGAGAGGATGTCACCAGCCCAAGCAATGCTGAGCAGCCCTCGTAACCAAAGCTGCGCCTGTTGCGGCGAGCACTCCCTGGCAGAAGCAGGCGTGGAACCGGTGGACATGGGGATCCCCAGCGATCTGGCTTACCGCCATTTTAGGGGGCTGCAAGGCAGATCCCAAGGGCTGAAAACCCGTCTCGCGCGGGGATCCCCGCCCGAACCCCGGGAGGCTGCGGCAAAAGCTAGCGAATGTACTGGGCCAAAGCCCGCGAAGGATGGCCTAGGCGCAGCTTGCGCAGAGCATCCCGCTCGATCTGGCGAATCCGCTCCCGCGTTAAGTTAAAGTGATCCCCGACTTCTCGCAGAGTTCTCGCCCTTTGCCCATCCAGCCCATAGCGCAGCTCCAGCACCTGCCTCTCGATGGGCTTCAGGGCCTGCATGGCAGAACGCACATCTTGCCGCAGAGATTGCACGAGGATCTCTTCAAAGGGTTGCTCCTGCCGCTCATCCGGCAGCAAATCCCCCAGGCGGCTTTCCCCTTCCTGGCCAACCGGCACATCCAACGACAGGGGCAAAGCGGCAGCCTGCTGGATCATGCGCAACTTCTTAACCTTGATGCCCAGCGCCTCCGCCAGTTCGGCTTCTGTGGGCCGTCGCCCTCGGGCTTTCATCAGCTCGCGGTTGGTGCGCTTGAGCAGACGCACTTTGTCCACCATATGCACCGGCAGGCGAATCGTCCGGGCTTGGTTGGCAATGCAGCGGGTAATGCCCTGGCGAATCCACCAGTGGGCATAGGTGCTGAAGCGAAAACCTCGTTCGGCATTGAATTTCTCAGTGGCCCGAATAAGACCCATGTTGCCCTCTTGGATCAAGTCCAAAAAGGGCACCCCCCGGTTGAGGTACTTCTTGGCCACACTGACCACCAGGCGCAGGTTGGCGTTGATTAGCTTGCGCTGAGCCTGTTCCCCTTGGCGGATGCGGGAGCGCAGGGTAGACACAGGAATCTGCAGGGCTGCTGCCAGTTCCTCATCGCTGGGATCCTGCCCCCGCTGTTGCCGCCATTCCCTGCGGGCCTGATCGATGAGCAGCTTCTGCTGAATTTTGCGCGACAGCTCGATCTCCTCCGCGTGATCGATGCGGGGCACCCGACCAATTGTATTCAAGTAGTGATCGACGGCGTCTTCATTCAGCCGCAACCCGCTGGCGCCCGGCTCTAGGTCGGCCTCTGCAGCCGGATCCTGAGAGGCAGACTCGGCCTCAAGCCAGAGATCGTCGAGCTCCTGGCGGGACGAGGCAATGTTTTCAGGATGAGGACGAGAGAAAACCACGGCCAAGTGAGGAGAAAACGTCACCTCCTAGTCTAGAAAAGTTTCTCCCCCTGGCGCGAGCGAAAATCGATCATGGCCCTCTTTTTTGCCCGGAAATTTTTCCGGCTGGGTGCGGGAGTGGCAGGGATCCCATCTGCCAAGTTCTCGCCGGCAGCGCATCCTGCGCGAAAACATCCATAAGCGATTTTCGATCTAGACCTTGTGTAAGATATTCAGGAGACAGCTAGCTCGCCTGCTGTCGAGCAGGCTCCCACAGGTTCTATAAAGTGGAAGAGGAGGGGTAGCCTTGCCAGCATAGGCTACCATGGGGCGCCGCGGGAGCCATCGGCTTCCTCAGTCTGGAAAAGAATATTCACAATCTCTTGCTCCTATGGAGTCTAACCTCAACCAGCACCCTCCATCGGCCAACTTGATCGGAGAGCGGGTGCGCTGGGTAAGGGAGAAGCTGCAACTGACCCAAGATCAACTGGCGGGTCGCCTGGCTAAGTACGGCGTGCAGTTGGACTACGTCAAGATCGGCCAGGTGGAAAAGGGCAAACGGCGCGTCATCGACAAAGAGCTGGTGGCTTTTGCCAAGGCGCTGGGTGTCTCGGTTACCTGGCTGCTGAGCGGCGACGAATCTCACCTGTAGCGCCTCCGGGCAAGCACCATGTAACAGTTATTCAAGATCCCTGTCATTGTGCGTGAAAGCCCGCAAATAATTTTGCGCTTTGACCCTATCTTCGTCCAAGCATACGTGTAAATACTGATAACATCCTCTATAAGTCTGCCTGCCCAAGCCAAGCCTTGTCTCTGCCTCAACTCTCCTAAGGGACAGGAGAGATACACTCCTTGCCCTGTGAAAGGTACGGGCTTTCCCAAAAGGGATCCAGATCACTGGCGGCTTCACAGCTTTATCTAAGCTTGATATTGTGAAGTTAGTGTAAGACGACCCTCTTTTCTCTGCCTGTGTGAGGTTGACGGATGCTCTCTTTCTTTTTCAGCCGTTTCAACGGCGCCAACAGTCGGCAAAGCGGAACCCATCGGGTTCTCGCCAGCAAAGCCACCAGCGCGCAGCGGATCCCGAATCGCATGTCTGCTCCCCACAAGGTGCTCAAGCAGGAAAGGCAAATGCAGCGGGAGCAGGAGTTCGCCGAGATGGAGCAAAACATCAGCCGCATCCACTACTTTTACCGGAAGGCAGACATGCCCCTGGAGATGCGGCAGCTCCTCACCTATCGCAAGCTGATGGAGCTGGACTACTTTACCCCCCAGGCAGCGAAAGAGCTGATCAGGCAGTGGCAGCAACAAGAAGAGCGAGAACAAGAACGCCGCGGGGCCTAGAAGTCGCTTCCGCGCCAAACCCGTCACAGTAGTAGCAACTCCGCTACAGGTACAGTTCGTCCAGAAGCTGCAGCAGGGCAAAGCAGAGCCCGGCGCTGGCCAAAGGCACGGTCAGGTTATCCAGCCCCCACCAAGAGAAGACCTCTAGGCCCATGGCCAGGCCTCCCACCAAGAGGCTGATGGCGAGCAAGGAGGGAGAAAAGCCGAAGTACCCCAGCAGCAGCGCCGCAATCACCAAGCTGCTCACTGCCCACATGGTCAGGGATCCCTCCCAACTTTTTTGAAGGGATCCCAGTTGATAGAGGTGCTTGCCCCAAATTTTGCCCACCAAGCCCGCCAGCGCATCGGCCCAGGTCATCACCAAAATGCCAATCACCGCGAATACCTGTCGCTGCGGCAGCCAAAACCAATACAGCAACAGGCCAATGCTGACAGCATAGAAGAAAGTGCCGAAGCTACGCCGCCCGACCCCATTCAAGCTAGGCAAAATAGCCACCCGGTAGGAGAGCAGCGCCAGGCCGGCAAACACCAAGGAAAACCCCACCCCAAGCCAGCGGGGCACCTGCAAGGCCCAGGCCAGCAGAATGATATTGCCCACACCGATATGGACGACTTTGCGCACCCATTCCCCATCCACCTGTCGGGAGCGCAGCCATTCCGCAAAGGCAAATACGGAGGCCAGCCAGAGAGCGTAGCAAGCAAGCTGCTGGGTCAGGCCCATGAGCTGGCCTCAGAGGGTTTTCAAGTAGCTGAGCAAATCTGCCATCTCCTGGGGATCCGGCTGAAACTGGGGCATAGGCGGAGTTTTGCCACTGGTTACCTGATGAATGATAAACCGGTCGGAGCGGCGGTTGCTAACTCCCCGCAGGCTGGGGCCAACTCGGCCATCGGCTTCTTCTCCATGACAGGCGGCACAGTTGAGGGCAAACAACGAAGCACCATGGCTGGGCTGACCCTCTAGGCTGAGGACGGCTTTAGTGTAAGGATCCAGCCCAGCTCCTGCAGCCAGCCAAATCCAGGTGAGGATTGCCAGACCCACAACAGCCAAGCCCAGTCCAAGCTTTGTCGCCCAGCGCCCTGACAGCAGCGCTTGCAAAGAGTGGAGGAACGGTTGCGGACGCTGCGGGGAGGTTCGCTCAAGCTCACACTCACCGTCACCAGAGGGGCGAGAACTGCCCGATCCAGCGATGTCTGAGAGGAAGGAAGGCACAGACAACCCTGAGAGAAACCGTTTCAATAGTTTACATTTCCATCAATACGATAGCTCAGGGGCCCCTTTCTGCCAACAATCTGCAATGGTATTTACTTTTTCTTAATTATTTGTCGATGCTGGCTGAGGCTCGGGTTTCTCCGGGATGAGCCGGTGGGGAAACAGACGCTGCATAGCTTCTGCCTGGGCCCAGGGATCAGGATTGAGGCTGTGGATGGCGTTGGCCCACTGAAAGTGCGCCTGCAGGCGTCGGTAGAAGGATAAGTTACCATAAACGACGACGGCTGCCACCCGCTCTCGTTGTTGTTGCAGCCAATCCAGCACATAGTTGGGCAAAGGCTCTTCGACAAAGGCCTGGAAGATCAGTTGGCCGGCGCTGCCCAGGGCCGTCTCCAGCAAGCTCAAAGGGGTGAGAGGATGGCTGAGCAAAGGAGAGAAGCCGAGGCCGGCGGGAATGCTGAGGGCGGGAGAGGCCGCCGATAGCCCTGCTGTCTCAGCGCCAGGGGCGAGATCTTGCCAGATCCAGTTCCAACTGCCGGGGGGAGCGGGCAGGGGCAAAGCCTGGCCGCCTGTCACGCCGCCGCGGGCCATGGCAGCTTGACAGGGAGCAATATCCTGCTCGGCCAAGAGGGATCCCAACCGGGCGACTCTGGGCAGAGGCGGACGTGTGCCGAACAGCTTGGCTAGAGGTGAGTCCTTGGCGAGGGGATCTCCCAACAGCAGGGGTTTCAGTTGCTCGTCGGAAAAGCCGCGGCAGAGGGCGGGGTCGGTGGGGTCTTTAGCCCCCATCCAGCCGGGAACCAGGCTGAAATCCGTTTCCGCCAGGGCCGGCCACACTTGCTTGAGCAGGGCGGAGGCGGAGGGGAAAAGCCGCTGCTTGGCCCGCAGCACCCGCGTCACCGATTGGGCAATGGCCTGGGCGTCCAGGGATCCCTGCCGCACAGCTTCCACAATGGCTGTGACGGCCGCCACTGGGTCGGGAGGGGCCAAAAGGAGGTCGGCGCCGGCCTGGAGAGCCCGCACCGCCAGCAGGGGGGGATCAGCCAGGTTGGCTAGGAAGTTTTGGTCGAGGCCCTCTGCCACAATGAGACCGCTAAACCCCCACTCTTGGCGCAGCAGCTGGGTCAGCCGCCCCGGCAAAAGAGAGAGCGGCCAGCGCTCGTCCCACTCCGGCAGCACCACTGGCGCAACCGAGATGGCTCCTACCTGGTCCACCAGACCGCGGAACGGCAGCCAGGGTCCTGCTTGCAGCTCCTCCAAGGTGAGGCTTAGGCGAGGACACCAGGGGTCAGCAGTTGGCTTTAGCAACAGCAGGGGGTTGGCCCGCCCCTCTGCCCAGCCCTGGCCGGGGAAGGCTCTGGCGGTGGTTAGAATCCCCTCCGGAACCGCTTGCTCGCAGCCGCGCACGAAGGCCCGCGCCAGTTGCAACGCCAGCTGTGGCTCCTCCGCCAGCGCCAGTCTTGCTAGACCCTGCCCCAGGGGCTCAGCCACCGGGCCAAGCAGCCAGTTGATGCCAATGGCTGCCGCCTCCCGCGCCGTGATCCTTCCCCACTGTTCCGCCCAGCGCTCGGCCTCAGAGCCCAGGCGGCTCAGGCCCAGGGGGTGGGGGAAGGAAGTAGCTCCCTGCAGAGCCAGGCCGCGACTGGCCTCGGCTGCCACAAGAAGGGGCAGAGTCGCCCAAGACTGCGCCTCCTCAATGAGGAGCAGGGCCTCAGCCACATGGCCATCGGTAATCCAGATGCCTCCAATCCCCACCTCTTGGATCAGCTGCTTGAGAACCTCTCGGGGAGGAGCCTGGGATCCCAGGCGGGCCGAGACCGGCACCACTAGCAGTTGCGCCACCTGCTGCGCCAGGGACAAGGGCTGCTCAAGCGCTGCAACTGGGGATCCAGAACCACCCATGGACACTCCAGGAAAGCCTCAGCGAGGGGATCCTATCGCTGGCTACAAGGCTGGGCAAGCACCCATCAGCGCCTTTGGGAAGCCCGGCAGCGGTCGCAGGTGCCGCAGGGCAGACCAGGCTGGTTCTCAGGGTAGCCAAAATGCCGCAGGATGACCTGCCAGCGACAGCCGCGGCTGTGGATGAAGTCGTCCATCCCCTGCCAGGGATCCTGCCGCGGCGGCTGCCAGTGGCGGTGCAGCACTTGAAAGTGAAAGGGATCTGGCCAGTGCAGACAGCCCATCTCCTGCAGCAGGCCCAGGGCCACCCGCGTCTCTCCGGGGGGCAAGTCGGCATAGGATCCCTGGGGGGGCAGCGTTTGCAGCAAACGCCGCGCCTGGGCCAGCAAGCGCTCCTGCTGGGAATAGAAATAGGCTTGGCGCTGGCGATCGGTGGGATCCAAGAGGCCTGTCGGCTCGGAGACCAACATCAGGGCCTGGCAAGGGCCGCCATCCCGCCCGCCCCGCCCCACCTCCTGCAGGTAGTCCATTAAGTTGGGGGGCGGGTGAAAGTGCAGCACCCAGCGCACGTCGGGCTTGTTGATCCCCAAGCCGAAGGCGTTGGTGCAGACCAGAAAGCGCAGCTCGCCCTCCAGCCAAGCCCGCTCCAGCCGACGGCGGGATCCCGCCTCCAGGCCGCCGTGGTAGGTGGCGGTTTTCTGGTTGTGGCGGCCCAACCACTCGGCCAGCTCCTCTCCATCCCGTCGCGTGCGCACGTACACCAGGCCCGAGCCGGGGTTTTCCGCCAGAAAGCGCAGCAGGCGCCGACGGCGATCCGCTGGGCTCCAGGCCACCGCCACGTTGAGAGAAATGTTGGTTCGCAGCGGGTCAGCGCGAATGCATTCCGGATTCTGCAGGTCGAGGATGTGGCGCAGGCGGCTGAGGGTTTCGGGATCGGCAGTGGCGGTAAAGGCGGCAATGGGAAAGGTAGGCTGGCCTAGGGCAGGGCGCACCAACCCCAGACGGCGGTAGTCGGGCCGGAAGGATCCCCCCCAGTGCACCAAGGTGTGCGCCTCGTCAACAATGAGGCCGTTGAGGGGCACCTGCTGCAGCCGCTCCCAGACTGGCGGGCTGAAGAGAGTTTCCGGCCCCAGATACAGTAGACGCAGCCGGTTCTCCTCCAAAGCCCGCAACACCCGCTTGCGCAGAGCCGGATCCAGCTCGCTGTGCAAACAGGCCGCCGGCAGACGGCGCTTCCAGAGATCCTGCACCTGATCTTCCATCAGGGCAATCAGAGGCGAGACCACCAGGGTCAGCCCTGTCTGCAGCAGAGCCGGCAGTTGAAAGCACAGAGACTTGCCGAAACCCGTCGGCAACACCACCAGCGCATCCCGCTTCTCCAACAAGGCGCGGATGACCTGCTCCTGAGGTGGGCGTAGCGCCTCGTAGCCCCAGTACTGCTTGAGGGCCCGTTGAACTTGCTGCCAATCCTGCAAGGAACACTCTCCCCCTCTGCAACCTGAGCCCGCCTGCCCCCCTTGCGAAAGACGCTGATTCTGACACCCCTACCTGTGCGATCCTAGAGCTGGGACTTCCTAGTGCTCCCCTACCCTTGCCATGACAGCCATCGACTCCCCCCGCCTACTGCAGCCCAGGACGGCCTCGGTTCACCGCCGCACCAATGAAACGGACGTTCAAGTGCATCTCAACCTCGATGGCAGAGGGCGGTACGAGATCGACACCGGGATCCCCTTCTTGGACCACATGCTGGCCCAGCTCAGCACCCATGGGCTAATTGATCTCCAGATCAAGGCCGTGGGGGATCTGCACATCGACGACCACCACACCAATGAGGACGTGGGCATTGCCCTGGGACAGGCGCTGGCGCAGGCGCTGCAGGATCGGCGCGGCATTTACCGTTTTGGCCATTTTTGGGCGCCTTTGGATGAGGCCTTGGTGCAGGTGGTGCTGGACTTTTCCGGGCGCCCCCACCTCAGCTATGGTCTGGAGCTGACTGTCGAACGCATTGGCCGCTACGAAACCCAGTTGGTGCGCGAGTTTTACCAGGCGGTGGCCAACCACGCCCAGCTTACCCTGCACATCCGCCAGGTGGCGGGTCTCAATGCCCACCACATCGTCGAGGCCAGTTTCAAGGCCTTTGCCCGCGCCCTGCGCATGGCCGTAGAACGGGATCCGCGCCGACAAGATGGGATCCCTAGCTCAAAAGGGGTGCTGTAACTCTCGCCCAAGCCGGGGACGGCGCGACTGGCCAAAACAGCAGTGCCGCAAGCGGGCCAACTCCGCCTCGCTGAGATCCTGCCACTGGCCAGGAGCCAGACCTGCTAGGGAAAGGGGGCCTAGTCCTACCCGCACCAGCCTCAGCGTTGGGGTCCCGACCGCAGCAGTCATGCGGCGCACCTGGCGATTGCGACCTTCCCGCAGCGTCAGCTCCAGCCAGGTGGTGGGGATGGAGCGGCGAAAGCGAATGGGCGGATCCCGCGGTGGCAGATCCGGCTCCTCGGCTAGCACTCTAACCTCAGCCGGCCGGGTCTTTCGCCCCTGAATGACCACTCCCTCTTGCAACTGCTGCAGGGCCTGGGGCGTAGGGATCCCTTCCACCTGCACCCAGTAGGTGCGCTTGTGGCCAAATTTGGGATCGATCAGGCGGGCGTGGAGCTGGCCGTCATCGGTGAGCAAGAGCAGTCCTTCGCTATCGCGATCTAGCCGCCCCACCGGATAGACGCTGTGCACTGGGATGAAGGCCTTGAGGGTGAGGCGCCCTGCCGGGTCGGTAAACTGGGTGAGCACGCCGTAGGGTTTATAAAACTTGAGGTAGCGCATGGCAAAAGTATGGATCCCGTCTTTTAAGATTGGGCAAAGCAGCTTCAACGGTAAGATCAAGCCTTGGGCGCGGCGTTTTCCGTTGGCGGCAGAGTTTGACGGATCTCACTCATGACGATAGACAACACTCTACTCTGGGTTTTAATTGGAACGGCGGGGCTCTCCCTTCTCAGTCTGGTGTACGTGTGGGTGGATGAGGGGATCAAACGACGCCGTTACGAGCGGCAACAGCAAAAAGAGGCTGCCCAAGCCGCTGCCGCTGCCCCCGAGCCCACCGCCACAGAGCCAAAAGCCGAGCTCGAACCCTCCGCCTCTCTCCAGGAGGCAGAGGTAGCGCCTAATACACCCAATGCCTCAGCCGCTACCTCCGAGCCGCTTGCCGATACCGCTGCTAGAACAGAGGAGACGCCGGAGGCCACCCCTTGAAGCTGCTCTTCCCCCGTTCCGCCTAAGTCGGCAGGTGGGCTAACCTAAGACAGGAAGGCCAACGGGATCCCTATGTTGCGCCTGTTGCGGATCGAGAACTTCGCCCTGATCGAGTACTTGGAGATTCCCTTTCGGGCGGGGCTGAACGTGCTCACCGGAGAAACAGGGGCGGGCAAATCTATCATTCTCGATGCCCTCGATGCCGCGCTCGGGGGACCGGCTCGCGCTCTGCGCAGCGGCAGCGATCGGGGCTTGGTGGAAGCCATTTTCCAGCCTACGGCCGCGCTGGAGGCCTGGCTAGAGCAAGAGCAAATTGAACCTTTGGAAGAAGGCCTGGTCTGCAGCCGCGAGCTGGTGATGCGCAACGGCAAGCTCAGCAGCCGCCTGCGAGTCAATGGGGTGCTCGTGAACAAGGCTCAGATGCTCAGCCTGCGCTCCCAACTGGTGGAGATCACCGCCCAGGGCCAGACAAGCCAACTCCAGTCTCCCCAAACCCAGCGCCGCTGGCTGGATGCCTTTGGCGGCGAAAAGCTGCTGCGCCTGCGTTCAGAGGTGGCAGCTTGCTACCAGACCTGGAGCCAGCTCAAAGCTGAAATGGAGTCCCGGCAGCAGACTCAACAACTGCGCCTGCAGCGCCTAGATCTATTAGAGCTGCAAGCCCGAGAGCTGGCTGCCCTGCGCCTGGAGGATCCCGACGAGCTGACCAAATTGGAGCGGGAGCGGGAGCGCCTGGCCCACCGCGTGGAACTGCAGCAGCAGAGTTATGCCGCTCACCAACTGCTCTACCAAAATGACAGCGGCTCGCCGGCCATTGCCGATCTCCTGGTCCAAGCCGAGCGGCTGCTGCAGAGCATGGCTCAACGGGATCCCGACCTAACTCCCCTAGTCGAGATGGTCAGCAGCGCCCTCGTTCAGGTGGAGGAGGCGGGGCGGGAGCTGCTGCGCTACGGCGAGACCCTGGAGGCGGATCCCAGTCGGCTAAGCAAAATTGAACGGCGCCTAGCCCAACTGCGACAGGCCTGCCGCAAATACGGCCCCACCCTGGCCGAGGTGATGGCCCACGCAGAGCGGCTCAAGGCAGAGCTGGCCCAACTGCGGGACGAGAGCACCGACTTGGAGGAACTAGAGGCGCGGCTAGACCAGGCAGCCCAGGAGCTGGAGCGCCACTGCCAGATGCTCTCGCATCTGCGGCAGCAGGCGGCCCACCAACTGGAAAAGGCTCTCGTGGAGGAGCTTGGGCCCCTGGGGATGAGCGGTGTGCAGTTCCAGGTGCAGATCCAAGCCGGATCCCCCACCGCCGAAGGGGTGGATCAGGTGAGCTTTTGGTTTAGCCCCAACCCCGGCGAGCCCCTGCAGCCGCTGGCCGACATTGCCTCCGGCGGCGAGATGAGCCGTTTTCTGCTGGCCTTAAAAGCGGTGTTCAGCCGCGTCGATCCGGTGGCTACTCTGGTCTTCGACGAGATCGACGTTGGCGTATCCGGCAAGGTAGCGCAGGCCATCGCCGCCAAACTGCACCAGATTGCCCGTAGCCACCAAGTTCTCTGCGTTACCCACCAGCCCCTGGTTGCCGCCCTAGCCGATCACCACCTGCGGGTTTACAAAGTGGTGCAAGAAGGGCGAACCTGCGTGCGGGTGGATTCGCTGAGAGAAGGGGAGCGCCGGGAAGAATTGGCCCAACTGGCTGCCGGCCACTCCGCCCAGGAGGCAATGGGCTTTGTGGAAGCCCTTCTCAAGCAGGCAGCCCAACTGCGCCAACTGCAACTGGCCGGCTCTGCTTAGCTCCCCTCTCCCCGAGGGTGAGGGCCTCAGCCGCCCAAAAATAGCTCCAACACCTCGGGGTTGTGCAATAGGTTGGGGCCGGTATCCTCAAAGCGGTTTTCTCCCATGGAGAGGACGTAGCCCCAGTCCGCTATAGCCAAGGCCTGCTTGGCATTTTGCTCGACCATTAGGATGCTGACGCCGCGGCGGTTGATCTCCTGCAGGAGGGCAAAGGTCTGCTCGACATACAGCGGCGACAGGCCGGCTGTCGGCTCGTCCAACACCAACAGCTGCGGCTCCGCCATCAGCGCCCGCCCCATGGCCAGCATCTGCCGTTGCCCGCCGGAGAGGGATCCCGCCGCTTGCTTTCGCTTCTCCTTCAGGGGCGGAAACAGCTCGTAAACCCGCTCCAGTTGGGGGGCGTAGTTGTCGCCCCGGATAAAGGCCCCCATCTCCAGGTTCTCCTCGACGGTGAGGGAGGGAAAGACATTGTGGGTCTGGGGCACAAAGCCAATTCCTCGCCGCACCAGTTGCTCGGCAGGCAGATGGGTGATGTCAGAACCTTGGAACAGCACTCGGCCCGAGCGGACGGTGGCCAATCCAAAAAGAGACTTGAGCACTGTCGATTTGCCCGCCCCGTTGGGGCCGATGATCACTACAATTTGGCCTGGAGTGACCTTGAGGCGGATCCCTTTGAGGATGTCCACGCCGCGGTAGCCACTGTAGAGATCTTGAATCTCGAGCAAGGGGGTCATGGCGGGGATCTCTCCGGCGAGACGGTGGAAGTCTGGGAGGAGCTGAGGGCATCAGCCAGGGCAATGGATCCCAAATAGGCCTCCCGCACGGCTGGGTTTTGCTTGATCTCCTGCATGGATCCCTGAGTCAGCACCCTCCCCCCCGCCATGACCACCACGTGGTGGCAGAGGCGGGTCACCAGATCCAAATCGTGTTCGATGATGCAGAAGGTGCAGCCGCGCTCGCGGTTAAGGTACTCGATAAAGCGGATCAGGTCTGCCAGCAAAGTGCGGTTGACCCCAGCCCCCGGCTCGTCCAAGAGGATGACCCGCGCGTCCGCCATTAGGGTACGTCCCAGCTCCAGCAGCTTCTTTTGCCCGCCGGAAAGGTTGACCGCCAGTTGATCGCGCAGGTGGATGAGGTTGAGCCGTTCCAAAACTTCTCCAGCCCGAGCCTGAAGCTGGCGCTCCTGCCGCTGCACCCGCCGCCAGCGAAACCAGGCGTTGAACAGGTTTTCCCCCGCCTGCTTAGGAGGAACGACCATCAAGTTTTCTAGAACGGTCATGCGGCCAAACTCCCGCGGGATCTGAAAGGTGCGCACCAGACCCCGGTGGAACAAGCGGTGGGGAGGCAGGCCGGTGACATCTTCTCCATCCAGCCAGATCCGGCCGCTGCTGGGTCGAATAAACCCGGCAATGATGTTGAAAAGAGTTGTCTTCCCCGCCCCGTTGGGGCCAATCAAGCCCGTGATCCGGCCAGCTTCGATGCGGAAGGAACAGCGATCCAGGGCATTGACGCCGCCAAACTGTTTGGAGATGTTGTCGATAACGATCACGCTGCTGCTCTGGGAAAACTCCATTACCTGATGACTTTGCCATTCTATGAACTTTCATCGTAGGATAATGAGCCTTACTTAACCAAACTCGAGAATAGGTTTGCCAGGAAGCTGCTCCCCGGGGGTTGGGCCAACTCTAGAGGGGAACTCTCCGAGGTGAGCCAACGTCCGCTTCTATACAACTTTTGGGAATCGCAGTTTTATTCTCTCATTGGAGGTTCTTGGCTATGTCTCCCATGCACAAACTGACTCGGCGGGCCTTCGCAACGGCGGCGGCCCTGACGGCGGCGGCACTGGTCACCACCCTGCTGCCGAGCACAGCTCAGCAAGCAGCCCAAACCCCGATCAAAATAGGAGCGCTGCTGTCCTTGACGGGCGACCTGCAGGCCTATGGGGAAAACTGCCTCAAGGGCATCAAGCTGGCTCTGGATCAGATTAACGCCGCTGGCGGCGTCCTCGGATCTCAAGTTCAAGTGGTGGAAGCGGATGACCAGACGTCAGCCCAGCCGGCTATTGATGCGGCCAAGCGGTTAGTGAACGTGGAGAAGGTGGCCGCCATTATTGGCGCTTTGGGCAGTGGCGTTACCATTCCGGTGGCCACGACAGTAACGGTTCCCAGCAAGATTCCGCAAATTTCGCCAGCTTCCACCGCTCCCACCATCACCACCCTGGACGACAATGGTTTCTTGTTCCGCACCGTTCCCTCCGATGCCTTCCAAGGGGTAGCCCTGGCGCAAATTACCCGCGAAGAAAACCTGGAGCGCCTGGCCATCATCTACATCAATAACGACTACGGCAAGGGGCTGGCCGACAGCTTCAAGGCCGCCTTTGAAAAGCGGGGCGGCACCATTACCAAGTCGGTTCCCTACGAACCCGGCCAAGCCTCCTACCGCGGCGAGCTGGATCAGCTCAAGGAAGGGGATCCCCAGGCGCTGGTGCTGATCGGGTATCCCGAAAACGGCGCGATCATCCTGCGGCAGGCTTTGGAAGGGGGGCTATTTGACCGCTTTGTCTTCACAGATGGCATGCGCTCTCCCGATCTGGCCACCCAGGTGGGGGCGGACAAGCTAGAGGGATCCATCGGCACCTCGCCCCAGGCTCTGACCGACAGCAAAGCCTACCAAATCTTTGCTGAAGCCTACAAAGCTGCCTACGGGGAGCTGCCCCCCACCCCCTACATCGACACGGCCTACGATGCCGCTTTTGTCTTGGCTCTGGCCATTCAAAAGGCCGGCAGCGCCGACGGCACCGCCATCCGCGATGCTCTGCGGCAAGTGGCCAATCCCCCCGGCACCGAGATCCTGCCAGGAGAGTGGGCCAAGGCAGTGGAGCTACTCAAGAAAGGGGAGGACATTGACTACACTGGCGCTTCCGGCTCGCTGAACTTCGACGAGAACGGAGACGTGGCCGGAACCTTTGCCCACTGGACCTTCAAGGGCGGGCAGATCGTCGACTTGAAAGTGTTTGAGCCGGAAGGCTAAGAGTCTTTAGGCCGGTGGTGCTCGGCTTGGCCGGGCCAGTTCCCGCCTAAGCTCAAAAGCGGGGGCCTGCAGAGGAGACTTTTGCAGGCCCCTGTTTTTTGGGGAAGATCAACAAGAGGGGTGACAGCTTGGGAGCGAGTCTTTGCTGTGAACCTGTACCGAGATGTGCTGCGGCCCTTGATTTTTTCGGGCCTGAGGGCTGACCCGGAAACGGTTAAGGTGGGGCTCTTGCGCGCCTTGGAGTGGCTGGACGCCACCCAGGCCACCGGGATCCTGGCTCTTTTGGAGCGCCTGTTCTGCTATCGGGATCCGCGGCTGGAAGTACGGCTCTGGGGCCTCACCTTCCCCAATCCCATTGGCCTGGCCGCAGGCTTTGACAAGGATGGCCTAGCTGTGGGCGTCTGGCCCAGTTTGGGCTTTGGCTTTGTGGAGGTGGGCACCGTCACTCCTGGGCCTCAGCCGGGCAACCCCAAGCCGCGCCTGTTCCAGTTGCCCCAGGATCGGGCTGCTCTCAACCACATGGGCTTCAACAACCAGGGGGCGGCAGCTCTGGCCGAACGGCTGCGCCGGCTGCGCCAACGTCCCATTCCCATCGGCATCAACCTGGGCAAAGGGAAGGCCACCCCCCTGGAGGAGGCGGCGGCTGACTACCTGGCCAGCTTTCGTCTGTTGCGGGAGCTGGGAGACTATTTTGTGGTCAACGTCAGCTCCCCCAACACAGCGGGATTGCGATCCCTGCAGGCTGCCGAGCAGTTGGCGCCCATCCTGGCGACGTTGCAGGGGGAAAATCGCGGACAGAAGCCCCTTTTGGTGAAGATTGCCCCTGACCTAGATTGGCCAGAAATTGACGCCATCCTGGAGCTGGCCCAAGCCTACAGACTGGCGGGGCTTGTAGCCACCAACACTACCCTGCGCCGCGACAACCTGAAAACCCGCTTCCTGCCAGGGCTGGGGCCCCTCGCCGCGGCAGCCGGCGGCATCAGCGGCGCCCCCCTGCGGCAGCGCTCCACCCAGGTGATCCGCTACATTCACCAGGCCACTCAGGGGCAATTGCCGATTATTGGAGTGGGGGGCATCTTCACCCTGGCCGATGCCATGGAGAAACTGGAGGCCGGGGCCAGCCTGCTCCAGGTCTATACAGGCTGGGTCTATGAAGGGCCAAGCCTAGTTCCCCGCCTGTTGCGCGGCCTGGCCGCTGCCAGGAATCCCGCCCCTTCCTCCCCGGAGAGAATGCCGACAGGGATCCAATCCGGGCGTAAGATTGTTATGGATCCCTGAGGGAACTTGCCGGTGACTCTGCTGCAACATCTTTTCAAAACCCCCCATCCGGTTATTGGGGTGGTTCATCTGTTGCCGCTGCCCACCTCGCCCCGTTGGGGAGGGGACTTGGAGTGGGTGATCGCGCAGGCAGAACAGGCCGCTACCGCCCTGGCGGCAGGAGGCGTGGACGGGATCCTCGTCGAGAACTTTTACGATGCCCCCTTTGCCAAGGAGCGGGTGGATGCGGCGGTGGTGAGCGCCATGACCGTGGTGGTGCAGCGGATCAAGATGCTGGTTTCCCTGCCCATCGGGATCAACGTCTTGCGCAACGATGGCTACAGCGCCCTAGCCATTGCCGCCTGTGTGGGGGCCCAGTTTATCCGGGTCAATGTCCTCTGCGGGGCGATGGTGACCGACCAGGGCATCATCGAGGGAAATGCCCACCGCCTGCTGCGCTACCGCCGCGAGCTGGGGGCCGACATCAAGATCTTTGCCGATGTGCTGGTGAAGCACGCCCAGCCCCTGAGTCCCATCAGCCTGGAGGCGGCCATCGCCGACACGGTGGAGCGCGGCCTGGCCGATGCCATCGTTCTCTCTGGCTGGGCCACCGGAAAGCCGCCTCTTCTGAAAGATCTGAAGCTGGCCCGCCAAGTCGCCCCTCAGGTACCTCTGTTGATTGGCTCAGGAGCCACCGCCGAAAACATCGGCAACCTCATCCGCCACGCGGATGGCGTGATTGTGGCCAGTTCTTTGAAACGGCCGGCCCGTTCCGCCGGCATGCCAGCGGGCTATGCGGATCCCTTTCCCCTCATCGACCCAATCCGGGTGCGACAGTTTGTGGAAGCGTTGCACCTTGGCCTGGGCGAACGGCCCACCAATCCGGCTTGCCTGGCCACTCCCAGCTCTAGCTGCAGCTAGCCTTTGGGGATAGGATCGGCATTATTCACCGTATCAGAGCTTTCTAGCTTTCTTTTGATGTTGTCAGCTGAACTCGAAGGCTGGGGGTCTTCCTCCAGCCTGCCTTCTGCTCGCGTTGGCGGGGCGGAGTCCTTGCCCTTGGAGGAAGTTTCGTGGAGCCAGGTGCCGGCTCAGGTTCCCTGCATTTGGGTCATCGACGATGACCCGGTGAACCGTCGTTACATCGGCGAAGTCCTCAAAAGCTCCAACTACCGGGTGGAAAGCTGGGAAAGCGGCCAGTTGGCCTGGGAGCACCTGCAGACCCTGGATGAAAGCGAATGGCCGGATTTGATCATCTGCGACTGGGTCATGCCGGGTTTGTCTGGAGTGGAGTTGTGTCGCCGTCTAAAAAACTTGCCCGCCGGACAGTTCATCTATTTCATCTTGCTCACCGCCCGCTCCGAAGTTGAGGATCGGGTGCAGGGACTGGATGCAGGGGCAGATGAGTTTATCGCCAAGCCGATCGATCCTGAGGAGCTGCGGGCACGGGTGCGGGCGGGGCTGCGCCTGCAGCGGCTTACCCAAGCTTTGGCTCAGGCCAACCGGCAACTGCGGGCCCGCAACGAGCTGTTGGAGTCTCTGTCTTTGACGGATCCCTTGACCGGTGCCTTGAACCGCCGCGCCCTCGACCAGGCGTTGCCACATTTGCTCAAACAGGTGGGGCCGCGTGAGCAAGCCCGCTATCGCTATCTCTGCCTGCTGATGATGGATGTGGATTACTTCAAGCAGGTT
>NZ_JANSHG010000034.1:0-17431 GCF_047461555.1 Synechococcus sp. WC101 | reverse complement strand
CTATGAGTATCTGGAGCGGATTACCGAGCAGTTGGCGACGGGGCTGCTGCAGATTGCACAAGAGACCGGTCATGAGATGTGCGGGGGCTATTTGCCCGGCATGTTCGGCTTTTTCTTCACCGCCGGCCCGGTGCGCAACTACGAGGAGGCCAAGCGCTCGGATTTGCAGAAGTTTGCCCGCTTCCACCGCGGCATGCTGGAGCGGGGGGTGTATCTGGCGCCCTCGCAATTTGAGGCCGGCTTCACTTCCCTGGCCCACACCGAGGCCGATGTGGAGAGAACCCTAGAGGCAGCGCGAGAGGTGCTGCGCACGCTCTAGGGTTTTTCTCCCCTCTCCCCTTGAGAGAGGGGTTGGGGGTGAGGGAGCTCCCTTGCTGCATTGGGATCCCCGACCATGGCCGAGCACATCCACCGCAACTGGCGCATCACCACCCAAACTACCGACAAGGGGTTTATCTTTTGCTGCCAGCGGCTACGTCAGGATGGCTCAGTGGAGCCTGCTGCCAAAGCCTACGGCTACTTCCAAAATGAGGCCGAGGCGATTTTGGCGGGCATGGTCTGGATCGACCGGCAGCAACTTCCGGATCACCTGGACGGCTTGCTCTTCGACAACGAGGAGCCAGAGGGCTAGACAGAAGCTTCTTCGCGTACCAACTGTTCCCAGCCCAAGCCTTTGAGGGCGGCGTTGCGCCGCAGCGGGCGGGTGACCAACTCCAGCAGCGCCTGGGTGTTGCCGAAGCCGTGGATCGGGGCAAAGGTAAACTCCACCGACCATTTGGTGGTGATGCCGCGGGCCTCGAGGGGGTTGGCGTGGGCCATGCCCGTGATCACCAGATCCGGCTGCAGGGCTTTGATGCGCTGCAGTTGGTGGTAGTTATCCGGCTTCTCCACCAGGGTGGGCTTGGGCACCCCCATCTCCTCGCAGGTGCGCTCCAAGAGGGCCAGCTCGGCGGCTTGGTAGCGCTTGTCGAGGTAAGGGATCCCGATTTCCTGCACCGTCATGCCGCAGCGCACCAGGAAGCGGGCCAGGGAGACCTCCAGCAGGTTATCCCCCATGAAGAAGACGCTCTTGCCCCGCAGCAGGCCCAGGTACTCTTGAACTTGGGGGTGGCGCCACACTTCCGCTTCCCGCTCTGCCAGGCCTGGAGTCGGGATCCCCAGCTCGCGGGCAATGGCTTCGATCCAGGCGCGGGTGCCATCTGGCCCGATGGGAAAAGGAGCAGGGATGAGCTTGGCCTTTTTGCGGCGCACCAGCGTGGTGGCGGTGCGGCTGAGGAAAGGATTCACCCCCACCACATGGGTGCCCGGCTCGATGGCCGGCAGCTCCCCGTAGCGCTTGGCCGGCAGCCAGCCGGAGACGCGGATCCCGTATTTTTTCAGCTCCAGAGTGAGTTGGGTAACCACCGGATCCGGCACGGAGCCGAAGATGACCAGCGGCGGGTGGGGGTGGAAGCCCTCTTCCTCTTTCTTTTTGCCGGAGCGCAGCCCGTAGAAAAGGGCCTGCAGGCCGCCCCGCGTCTCCCGCTCCTCTTCCTGCACCTGCTCCGGGCAGCGCTGGGCCATGGAAGCCAACACCGTGTCTTCCCCCTGGGTAAAGGCGTAGTCGAGGCCGTTGGCCCGCGCCACCACAATCGGGATCCCGATCTCGGCCTCTAGCTTCTGTGCCAGGCCCTCCAGATCCATTTTGATGATCTCGGTGGTGCAGGTGCCGATCCAGACGATGACGCTGGGGTTGCGATCCCGCTGGATTTGCAGGCACAGCCGCTTCAGCTCCTCGTAGTCGTTGAGCTTGGCGCTGATATCTCCCTCTTCCAGCTCGGCCATGGCATAGCGCGGCTCGGCGAAGATCATCACCCCCATGGCATTTTGCAAAAAGTAGCCACAGGTTTTGGTGCCGATCACCAAAAAGAAGCTGTCTTCGATTTTGGGGTAGAGCCAGGCCACGCAACTAATCGGGCAGAAGGTGTGGTAGTTGCCGGTCTCGCATTGAAAGTGGAGGGTATTGGAAGTATCCACAGCAGCAGTCATCGTCGGCTCCTAGAAAAGGGTTTGTCAAGCTAGAGGGCGACCAACTGGGGCACGCCCACCAATTTTTCGCTCAGATCCCAGAGCAGCTTGGCCTTGGCCTCGTCCCCTGCTTCGTCCGAGACTTCTTGGTTAAAGGGCTTGGCATTCTTGCGTTGCCGGTTGCCCCAGCTCCAGTAGAACCCTGACTGGCGAAACTCGGGATCCGCCACCACCTGGGCCACCCGCTCGCCGGCCAGCTCCTGGGAGACATAGCCACCGGTGATGTTTTTTTGAAACCAGGGGAAGAGCTTTTGGAACAGGGGATAGTGATGGCGGAAGAGGCCTGTTTCCGCCACGCAGCCGGGGTAGAGGGAGAGGAAGGTGATGCCGGTGCTCTCGTGGAAGCGGCGGTGCAGCTCCCGCATGGTGAGGATGTTGCAGACTTTGCTGTCTTTGTAGGCCTTGACGGGATCGAACTTGCCGCCATCGGCCATGCTGATCGGCTCCTTGAAACCCTGGGCAAAACCCCGCAGATCCCCCAGGTGGGGTTGGGGCGGGATCTTGCCCCCCAGCTCCTTGGGGTTGTGGGTGACGGTGCCCAAGATCACCAGCCGCCGATCCGGGTAAGTGGAGCGCTTCAGATCCTCCAGCATCAAATGGCAGAGCAAGAAGTGCCCCAGGTGGTTGGTGGCCATGGTCAGCTCATAGCCCTCCGGGCTGCGCAGGGGCTGCTTGAGCAAGGGCATGTAGATGGCGGCGTTGCACACCAGGGCATCCAGAGAGCGGCCCGACTGGCGAAATTGCTCGACAAATTGCCGCACACTGGCCAGGCTGGCCAGATCGATCGGCATCAAGGTGTAGCTGCCCTGGGGGATCCCCACCTGCTGGGCCATCCGCCGGCCTTTGTCCAGATCCCGACAGGCCATCACCACGTGCCAGCCCCGCTTGGCCAAAGCCAAAGCCGCATACAGGCCGACGCCGGAAGAAGCTCCGGTAATCACCACGGTGGGTTGCGCTTGTGCTTGCATATCCAACTCCTCTGCCATGTCCTCAAGAGGGATTTCCTGCACAATCCATCTTGGAGTGGAAAGCGGGCCAGACAACGAATTGATAAGGTTTGCGACGGTTTTTCGAAACAATTGCTTCACTTTTAGACACACCGGCAAGCTGGCAGGCTTGGGATCCCTTACACCAGCGCCGGCTCCCGCACGGGGGTTTTGTAAAAGTCCGAAAGCAGGGCAAACAGCTCCCGATCCTCGGCAGGCCGGGGCACGATCCCCTCCGGGCGGGCCAGCAGCTCGTCGGCGATGTTCAGGTAGTACTGACAGACGGGCTCCAGGCTGGGATCCGTCTCTGCCATCTCGAAGAGGGTTTTGCCCTTCACCCGCGAGATGCGAATGTCCTCGAGCAGTGGCAACACCTCGAGCACGGGCATGGGCACTGCCGAGACGTATTGGTCGATGAGATCCCGCTTGCTGGTGCGATTGCCGATCAACCCGGCCAGCCGCAGCTTGCGGGTTTTGGCCTTCTCCCGCACCGAGGCGGCAATGCGATTGGCGGCAAAGAGGGCGTCAAAGCCGTTGTCGGTCACGATCACGCAGTAGTCGGCGTAGTTGAGGGGGGCAGCAAAGCCGCCGCACACCACGTCCCCCAGCACGTCGAAGAGAATGACGTCGTATTCATCGAAAGCATTTAGCTCCTTCAGGAGTTTGACGGTCTCCCCCACCACATAGCCGCCACAGCCGGCCCCCGCCGGTGGACCGCCCGCCTCGACGCAATCTACGCCGCCATAGCCGCGGTAGATCACGTCCTCCGGGTAGATGTCTTCGTAGTGGTAGCCCTTGGCCTCCAGAGTGTCGATGATGGTGGGGATCAAAAAGCCGGTCAGGGTGAAGGTGCTGTCGTGCTTGGGATCACAGCCGATCTGCAGAACCTTTTTGCCCCGCTTGGCCAAAGCCACCGAGAGGTTGCAACTGGTGGTGGACTTGCCGATCCCACCCTTTCCGTAAACTGCCAACTTCACAGCACGTTCCTCCACAAGCCTGGCAAAGGCCATTATCGGCAGCCCATCCACCTCCTGAGAAGTGTTAAGAAGAGTTAAGGGAAGTCTAAAACAGGTTAAAGGAGTTTCCTAAATCGCTGGACAGACAAAATTCCGTCCAAAAGATTTTTAGAGCTAGATTTTAGATGTTTATCAGCTTTTGTTTTTTGTTTTTGTATAAAAGTAGATCAAAAGCAAATTATGCCTCTCTCCTCGCCTCTGACGAGCGCTGACGACAAACGTCCTCCCGTCAAGCCGATGGAGACGGCTGGCGGGATCCCTGTTCCCGGTGTGAGGGCGGGTCTCAAGAATTGTCTCAATGTCCAGAGGAGCGGCGGAATCGGCAATTCAAAAGGGATCCCTTAGGGATCGAAGGCAAAGGTCATCTGCACGGCCCCTGTAGAATCCACCTCAACCCTGCGCAGGAATTCCCGCAGGTAGGCGCGGCGCTCACTCTCGCTGAGGTCTTGCCAGAAGGGCGGGATGGAGAGAGTTTGGGCAATCTGGAGGAAGTTGGCGGGGGGGAGCTGTTCCAGCTTTTGGGCCAAGCGGGCCGTTTCCGCCCGCAACTGGTAGCAGCGCTGGGCCAGGGCAGGTTCGTCCATTAGTCCAGATTGCTGCAGCTCCTCCAGTTGTCGCAGCCGCTCGCTGTTGGCTTGGATCTGGGCTTGGAGCTGTTGGCGGGTTTGATCCAGGGCCTGCCGATCCAGGTTTTGGGCCCGCTGGGGGAGCTGTTGGCAGACTTGGCGGATCACCTCCTGCAGAACGGCGGCGTAGTGGAGGCTGTAGCGACAGGTTTGGCAACGCAGGTAGAGGTAGGAGGAGCCGTTCTTCTTGGCCTTGCGAGGGGTGGTTTGCACAATGCGCAGAAGGCTGCCGCAGACGCGGCAATGGACTAGGCCGGCCAAGGCGCGGGGGGCGCTGGCGCTGCGGCGCGGGATCTTTTGGTTGCGTTTGAGCCAGCGATCGATCTGGGCGGCCTCGGCGCGGCTGAGGAGAGCCGGGTGGGTATCGCGCAGAACGGTGCCGTCGGCGTAGGCCAGATCTCCACGATAGACCGGGTTGAGCAGCCAGTTGCGCCCGGTGGCCACCGAAATGCGCTTGTGGTGTTTTTCAGCGATGAAGCGCACCGCCTGGCGCAAGGATCCGTAGAGAAGAAAGTGCTGGAAAAAATCCTGAACAATGGGGGCTTGGCGGCGATCCAGCGCGTAGCGATCCCCTTCGCGGCGGTAGCCAAAGGGGGCAGGCCCAGGGGGAGGCTTGCCCGCTAGACGGTTTTGGGCTTGGCTGCAGCAGAGGCGGCGGCTCTGCAATTGATGGGGGAGCTCGGCCAGCAGCGGGATCCAATCGGCAGCAGCGCTGGGGGTGTGCAGGCCGGACTCGTTGACCAAGCTGAGGCGGAGCCCCGCTTGTTGGATCTGCAATAGCCGTTGGTGGACTTCCTCCACTCGATCCCCCAGATCCGCCAGGCGCACCAGCAGCACCTGCTGCACCGATCCGGCGGCAATGCCCTGCAACAGCTCTTCCAGATGGATGCGGGATCCCCAGTCGTGCCAGATGGGATCGGCCCCGTGTGCTTTCAACCAGGCCAGCTCCTGGTCTGGCCAAGAGGCATGGGCGGGCGTGTAGAGGTAGCCGCAAACGCTCATGGACAAGCAAACTCTCACCGCTGCTGTACCCGCACCCGACACCCCTCTTGGCCAGGGATCCCAGCTAGGCTAAGGGAGAGACAAACCGGCAAGCCTTGGCCGCCGAAGGCTCTCCGCAAGATGGCTTTACTCCACCGCCGCAGCCGCGTATTCCAGCTCCTCTTCCGAAACCTCCAGCGGCGCCTCCTCGACTTGTCCTTGCTTGGCAGCCCGCAGTTGCTCGCGGTACTTGGCCGCCATTTCTTCTGCTTTTTCGTAAACCAGCTTGGGATCTCGCAGCATGTCGCCGGGATTGGGCTCCAGTTGCTTGGTAGACAGCGAGATGCGACCCCGTTCTGCGTCTAGGTCGATGATCATCACCTTCACTTCGTCGTTGACGTTGAAGACGCTGTGAGGCGTGTCGACATGCTCGTGGGAGATCTCGGAAATGTGCAGCAAGCCAGAGACGCCGCCAATGTCGATGAAGGCACCGTAAGGCTTGATGCCGCGCACCGTGCCGACCACTACCTCGCCCACCTCCAGCTTGTTCATCTTCCGCTCCACCAGGGCGCGGCGATGGCTCAACACCAGTCGGTTGCGGTCTTCGTCCACCTCCAAAAACTTCAGGGGCAGCTCTTCGCCCACCAGCTCTTCCTTGGGCTTGCGGCTGCTGATGTGGGAGCCGGGGATAAAGCCGCGCAGTCCCTCAATACGCACCAGGGCGCCTCCGCGGTTGGTGGCAAAAATGGTGGCCCGCACCGTGGCGTCTTCTTTTTGTAGCTGCCGCACCCGCTCCCAGGCCCGCATGTACTCGATGCGGCGGATGGAGAGGGTCAGTTGCCCCTCTTCATTTTCTTCGGTGAGGATAAAAAACTCGCGCGTCTCTCCCGGCTGCAGCACCTCGTGCGGATCCTCTATCCGGCTGATGGACATCTCCTGCAAAGGCAGGAAGGCAGCCGTCTTGGCCCCAATATCGATCAACGCACCGCCCGGCTCCACCGAAAATACCGTGCCAGCTACAATTTCGCCAGGGCTGAAGTGATAGTCGTACTTATCCAAGAGGGCGGCAAAGTCCTCGGTGGTGAAACCTACATCGGCAGCAGCGGTGAATCGACTCATAGGGGTGTAACAGCAGAGCAGTTGATGCGAATTAGCAGTTGAACTTGTAAGGAACAGCTCCCATACTCGCTCACCCTCCCAGGCGGGACAGGCAATGGCTTGGGAAATACTATAGTAGCTTAAGAGGGCAGCTTTTGTGGCAAACTTCCTCGCGATCCTGCCAAGCTAGAGAGAGAGGGCCACAGGTGGGAGAGGGGCGATTGCACTTTATCGACCAGGCGGAAATTGAAGTGCAGGCGGGGAACGGCGGAGATGGCATTGTTGCCTTTCGCCGGGAAAAGTATGTGCCCGCCGGAGGGCCCTCAGGGGGCAATGGAGGACGGGGCGGCTCGGTGATCCTGGTGGCAGATCCCGGCCTGCAGACCTTGTTGGATTTTCGTTTTCAGCCGGTGATCAAGGCAGAACATGGGGCCAAAGGGGGGCCCAACCATCGCAGTGGCGCCAGTGGTGCGGATCGGCTGGTGCGGGTGCCCTGCGGCACAATGGTGTTCGACACAGAGACCGGCGAGCTGCTGGGGGATCTGGTGCAGCCCGGGGATCGGCTGCTGGTGGCTCGGGGCGGGAAAGGCGGCCTGGGCAATGCCCATTTTCTCAGCAACCACAATCGGGCTCCCCGCCAATTTACCAGGGGCCAACCGGGAGAGCGGCGACGCCTGCGCCTGGAGCTAAAGCTCCTTGCCGAGGTGGGGATCGTCGGTATGCCCAATGCGGGCAAATCCACCCTGATCTCGGTGGTCTCGTCCGCCCGGCCCAAGATCGCCGATTACCCCTTCACCACCCTGCAGCCCAATTTGGGAGTGGTGCCCCATCCTGCCGGGGATGGGGTGGTGTTTGCCGACATTCCCGGACTGATCGAGGGGGCACACCGAGGGGTGGGGTTGGGCCACGACTTTTTGCGCCATGTGGAGCGCACGCGGGTGTTGATCCACCTGGTGGACGGCACAGCAGCAGATCCCGTCAGGGATTACCAAATCATTCAGCAGGAGCTGCGCGCCTACGGCCACGGGCTAAGCGACAAGCCGCAGATTGTGGTTTTGAACAAGATCGATGCCCTTGAGCCCCAGGAGGTGAGCGAGCGCACCCAGCGGCTGTCAATGGCTGCCGGTGCCCCGGTATCGGCCATCTCGGCGGTTGCCAGGCAGGGGCTGGAGCCCTTGTTGCAGCGGGTGTGGCAGTGCCTGGGCCGGGATCCGGATCTCCATCGACCCGCGGCGGCTAGCAAAATCCAGCCAGTTCGGGGGCAGGAGAATCTTAGAATAGGAGTGCCCCTGCCTTCCCAAAACTCAGAGATGAGCGGCTATGTATATCTCGGCGGAGGATCTGCCCCCCGATTTGCGCCAGATCAAGTTGGCCATTGAGCAGGCGGCCCAGGCGAGGGCGGGAGCTTGTGTGGAGCTGTTGATGCTCCTGCGGTTGTTGGAGGATCTGCACCGCACGATTTTGGAGGGGGCTTTCCGAGAGTCTTTGCCCAACACCCGGCAAGAGCTCTATCGGGTGCTTCAGGATTTGGAGGAAGCAGGCGACTGGCCCTATTTGCCTCGTCTGCATATTCAAGCGCTGATGCAACGGCTAAAAGATTGGCCGCAGGGATCCCTGTCGGTGCCGCCTACCCCTCGTTCTGGGGGAGTTGCGGAAGTGGTGGAAAGCCCTAGCCGCTCCGAGTCTTGAGGTTTTGCTTTTTTCTCCCGAATGGCCGAGTATTTTAAGCTCCATCCACAGCATCCCCAGGCCCGTTCCATCCAACGGATTGCAGCCGCTCTGCGGGAAGGGGCGGTCATGCTTTACCCCACCGATACGGTCTATGCCATTGGCTGCGATGTCACCCACAAGCAGGCGGTGGAGCGGGTAAGGCGTCTCAAGCGGCTTTCCAACGACAAGCCCCTCACCTTTTTGTGCCCTTCGCTTTCCCAAATTGCCCAGTATGCCCAAGTGAGCGATCCCGCCTATCGGCTGATGCGGCGGCTGATCCCGGGCCCGTTTACGTTTTTGCTGCCGGCCACCAAGCTGGTGCCCAAGTTGGTCATGGATCCCAAGCGGAAAACCACCGGCATCCGCGTGCCCGATTCGGCCATCTGTCAGGCGCTGTTGGCCGAGCTGGGCAATCCCATCGTCTCCACCTCGGCCAAGCTGGGCGGGGATCCCGTCGGCTCTTTGGAGGTGGGTTTTGACTCTGCTGGGGATTGGGAAGAGGGGGGAATCTTTACCGCCGAGGAAATGCGACAGTTGGAGAAACAGGTGGATTTGGTGCTGGATGACGAGGCTCCCTATCGGGCCCAGGTCTCGACGGTGATCGATCTCACGGGGCCGGAGCCGCTGCTGGTGCGGGCCGGCTTGGGGTACGAGCAGGTGGCGGATCTAATAAATCTAAATCTGAAGCCGGTGGAAGCGGAGGGTTGAGGGCAGAGGGATCCCGTGTTCTCTAGAATAGGGCCGGTGCCTGTGGAGTGTGCCCATGCCTGAGTCTTTGGCTGAGCAAAAGCTGGCCCTGTTGCGCCTGCTGGAGGGGGCTGACCGAGGCCGGAAGGTTTCCCCTGACCAGAAAGCCCAGATCTTGTCTCACATTGCTGCTTTGGAGGCGCTCAACCCCACCCCCAGGCCAACCTCTGTTCCTGAACAGTTGGAGGGGAACTGGCTTACCCTATTTACCACCAGCACAGACCTGCTGCGGCTGGCCCAGTTGCCCCTTCTGACCACCGGCGAGATCTACCAGTGCATTCGGGCCAAAGCTGGGCGGGTCTTTAACGTGGCGGAGATCCAGGGATCCGGCTGGCTGCAGGCTTGGCTGCCCCGGGGAGTTGTGGCGGTGGCGGCCCGCTTCTACCCAGAGTCGGAATGCCGGGTCAGGGTCATTTTCGAGCGCTTGGTGCTCGGATCCCAGGCCTTGATGAGCTACGAGATCGAGAGTTTTCTCTATCTGCTCGAGCGGGATCCCAAACGGATCCCGGCGGTGCAGATCGACGTTCGCCGCCGCGAGCCAAGGGGTTGGCTGGATATCACCTATCCTATTTGGATGAGGACCTGCGGATTGGGCGTGGCAGCGAAGGGAGTGTGTTTGTCCTGCAGCGGGTGAGCCGAGGCTGCGGCTAGCCGGAGGTGCCAGAGAGTTCGGCGGCGGCAATTTCAGAAGCAGTCGTCTTGGGAGTTAGGGTAGAGCCTATCTCCCAGAGGGTCTGCAGGGCGCGGTAGGACTCCCGCAAAGTCCGCAACTCCTGCTGGGATTGCTCCAGTTGCCGGGCCCATTCCTCCTGTTGGGAGCGCAGCTTTTGGTTTTCGGATTTTGTGCGCTGCAGGAGGCGCTTAAGTTTTTGCTGCTGCTGCTGGAGTTGGGCCCGCTCGGCTTCCGACTGCTGCAGTTGGATCCCTTGCCGTTCCAGCTCTATTTTTAGGGTGGTAACTTGCGATTGAAGTTGGCGGAGCCTGTGGCGCAGTTCCCGCTCTGGTGTGGGTTTGGCCGGTTTGGAGTTTGGGGAAGAGGGCGGGGATGATGTTTGGAGATTTTGCAAGTGCCGTTGCAACCGTTGGGCTTGGGCCTGCAGAACTCGGCACCGCTGCTGCTCGCTGCGCAGTTGCGCTTGGGGGCGTTCGCAGGTTTGGATTTCGGCTTTCACCTGCTGCTTGGTGCGGTCGAGGATCTTTTGGTGGCGGAGCTGGGTTTGGCGGATCTCCTCAGCCACTTGCAGAGGACGCGGATCCACTTCGGGTTGCCGCGGCCTACCACCGTGATCGGCAGGATCGAAGGGAGACACAGCCGCCAACAGCGATTCTCGAAAGTCAGGCCAGGAATGCGACTGCAGACCCATCTGAACCAGCCGCCAAACCCCGTAGGAGGCCCCAATTGCAGCCAGGAGCCCAGGGATCCCGGCCAAGGACAGGGAAACCTTGGGCAGGGTCGGCAGGATCTGATCCAGCAGGCCCACCACCAACGCGAAGACAAAGATCCCGCTCCCCGCGGCAGCGGCACCTGAGACCCAAGAGGAGCGGGAGAACATCATCGTTTCTGTTTTTTCGCTAGCAGAACCACCGGAGCAGGAGAACCAGAGGTCAGGTTCACAGATCGCCTGCCTGCATCTCAGTTTATCCCGCCGGCAGCCTCTGTTTCTCGCTTAGGGCACTTGCCAAGCCCGCTGGTGGTAGCTCTGCAATTCGGCCCAGGGATCCGCTGCTGCTGCGGGGGTATGGCCGTGGTTGTGGTGATGGTGAGAGTGATGGTGATGGGATCCGTGCCCGTGATGGTGGTCATGATGCTCGTGAGGGTGGTGATGGCTGGATCCAGCTCCAACCTCTGCGCTCACGGCCAGGCGAAACTTGCACAGGTGGCAGTTCATCGGGGTTTGGCCCTGCAGGGCTTCCTGCTCCAGTTGCTGCAGGCTGTGCAGCACCGTATCCACAAGGCCCAATTCCGGCAGCATCAGCCAGTCGATTTCCGGCTGTCGTTGTCGTTGTTTCTCCACTGCCGCCTCGATTTTTTTCACCAACACCCCCGTAAACAGAAAGTAGGGCAGCACGATCACCCGACGCGGCTGCCAGGACGAGGCCCGCTCCAACCCCACAGGCAGGCGGGGATGGGTAATGCCGATAAAGCAGGTCTCCACAGCGGCAAACCCGGATCCTTCCCAAAGCAGCCGAGCCAGTTTACAGGCTTCGGCATTGGCCTCAGGATCGCTGGAGCCGCGACCCACAAATAGGAGCACGGTTTCTGCCTCTGGGATCCGCCGCGGTTGGGCAGCTATCAGAGCAGCCAATCGGTCTCGCAGCAGTTGCAGGATCTCGATGCGGATCCCCAGCGGCCCACCGTAACGAATGCGCAACTGGGGATAGAGGGCCTGCAGGCGATCCAGTTCCATCGTCACATCGAACTTGTTGTGGCGGGCCCCAAACAGCAACAGCGGCAGGGCCACGATCTCCTGCCACCCTTGGGCCAAGCACTGCTCTACCCCCTGGGCAATGGTTGGCTGGGTCAGCTCCAGAAAGCAGGGGATCACCGGTCGATGGGGAGTGAGGGATTGGTAGACTTGGGCCAACTCCAGAAAGGCTTGCCGCCCTTCAGGGTCGCGGGATCCATGGCCGATGAGCAACAGGGGCAAGGCAGGAGAAGAAAACTGCCCAACCGCACGGGGAGGGGAAAAACTGAGGACATCCAACACAAAAAACTCCGTTCCTTGTGAATCGCAAGGGGTACAGGACAACGGCAGGTGGGTGTTCTGGCTGAGGGAGGGATCCCATCACAGTTGCGTCACAGTGGCGGATTTGCACCGCGCTTTCCCCAGTCTGCCTGAGCCTTTTAGGTTAGCTTGCCGCTTGTCGTTCACCAAGCCCCCTGGGGGGGATGTCCTTGTCTGCCAGAAGATAGCCCTGAGGCATGAGCGGTACGGCAGACTCATGCTCAAAGGGCAGCAAAACTGTTGCCGCGCTAATCCCCCTTGCCCCTGGGAGAAGGCCTAACGCCGGCCTGCCGGTCTGTGGGCTCGAAAGTGTCGCAGGCGCAGGGCATTGGCGACCACCGAAACGGAACTCAGGGCCATGGCCGCCCCCGCCAGCATGGGGTTGAGCAGCCAACCGGTGAAGGGGTAGAGCGCCCCGGCGGCAATCGGGATCCCGAGCGTGTTGTAGATAAAGGCGAAGAAGAGGTTTTGGCGGATGTTGGCAAGGGTGGCGCGGCTAAGTTGAATGGCGGTAACCACGCCCCGCAAATCGCCGGATATCAGGGTAATGTCGCTGGCGGCTATGGCCACATCGGTGCCCGTCCCGATGGCGATCCCCACATCGGCTTCTGCCAGTGCCGGCGCATCGTTAATGCCATCTCCCACCATCGCTACCCGGTGGCGGGGCCGTCTGAGCTGGCGAATATAGGCTGCCTTTTGCTCAGGGCGGACTTGGGCGATCACCCGGCGAATGCCTGCCTGCCGAGCAATGGCCTGGGCGGTGGTGGGGTTATCCCCGGTCAGCAGGATCACCTCCAGGCCCATCTCCTGAAGCTGGCGCACCGCTACAGGGGAGGTGGGTTTAATGGGGTCGGCAATGGCCAACAGCCCCACCAGACGGTGGGATTGCGCCACGCCGATCACCGTTTTGCCCTGGCTTTCCCAGGTCTGAACCCGCTCCAACCAAGAGGGATCCCAAGCGATCCCCATCGCCTGCAACCAGCTCAGCCGACCGATGCCGACCCACTGATCCTCCACCCAGGCTTCTGCCCCCTCGCCCACTTTTGCCTGAAAGTGCTGGGCCGGCGGGATCGAGATGCCTTCGGCTTCGGCTTTTTGCACCACTGCCTGGGCCAGCGGATGTTCCGAGTGTTGTTCCACCGCTGCTGCCAGGCGCAACAGGGCTAGGGGGGAAGATCCTGGCGTCCAGATCTCGGTGACGCTGGGACGGCCCTCGGTGAGGGTGCCGGTTTTGTCCAGGACGACTGTGCCCAGGCGATGGGCCAGCCATTCCAGGCTTTCGGCCCGCTTCACCAGGATCCCCAGTTCTGCCCCCCGCCCCGTCGCCACCATGATCGAGGTGGGGGTGGCCAACCCCAGCGCACAAGGGCAGGCGATGATCAGCACCCCAATGGTGTTCACCAAAGCCAGCGTCGGATTGCCCGCCAGCCCCCACCAGAGCACAAAAGTTAGGATGGCTACCCCGATCACCGCCGGCACAAACCAGGCCGTCACCCGATCCGCCACCTGTTGAATGGGAGCTTTGGATCCCTGGGCCTCCTGCACCAGGCGCACGATCTGGGCCAGAAGCGTATCTTTGCCCACCCGCCGCGCTTCCATCACAAAGCTGCCCGTCTGGTTGAGGGTGGCCCCGATAACCTCATCTCCTGCCGACTTGCTCACCGGCAGGCTCTCGCCCGTCACCATCGACTCGTCCAGGCTGGAGGATCCTTCCAGGATCACCCCGTCTACTGGCACCTTCTCACCGGGGCGCACCCGGATGCGATCCCCCACCTGCACCGCCGCAATCGGGATATCCTGCTCCACCCCGTCGCGGATGACCCTTGCCGTTTTCGGCTGCAGCCCGATCAGCTTGCGAATGGCCTCGGAGGTTTGCCCCTTGGCCCGCTGCTCCATCCATTTGCCCACCAGCACCAGGGTGACGACCACCGCCGCCACTTCGTAGTACACATCCGGGTGCAGGCCCTGCTGGTGGAAGAAGTTGGGAAAGAGGGTTGGAAAAAGGGAGTAGAAAAAAGCGGCGCTCGTTCCCAAAGCTACCAAGGTATTCATATCCGCCGAGCGTCGCTGCCAAGCCGCCCAGGCGCCACGATAAAAAGGCTGGCCCACCCAAAACTGCACCGGCGCCGTCAGCAGCAACTGCAACCACGGATCCTGCAGCCAGGGGGGCAGGCCGGGGATCTCCCGCCCCAGCATCATCGGCAGGGATCCGATCAGCAGCACCGTGCTGAGGCCCACTCCTATTGCCACCTTCAGCTTCAATTCCCGTTCTGCCGCCCGTTGGGCGATCCGTTCTGGGTCGGTCGGATCGGACTGTTGCCAATCGTCTTCGACCAAGCGCGCCTGATACCCCGCCTGCTCCACCGCCCGGATCAAGGCTTGCGGATTCACCAGCCGGGGATCCCCTCGCACGATGGCCTGCTCGCTGGCAAAGTTGACCGCTTGTGCCGTAACGCCCCGCACGCGACTGAGGGCCTGTTCAATGACGGCAGTGCAGGAGGCGCAGCTCATGCCCTGGATAGCCAAGCGCCAAGTGCCGCCAGCAGATGAGGCGGACAGGCCGGGGGCAGCGGAATGGGAACCCGAATCAGACATGGCTGTCCTCAGAGCAAAAATTAATAGCAAAAGCCCTCTTTCCCCCAACCAGGGGAAAACCACACCTGTGAACCTTGTCCCGCTACTGCCGACGGGCAAGGGAAAAATCGCTAGGCCGGCGGATAGCCCACTTGGGCGAGCACCTGTCGCCAGACACTTTCCGGCTGCTCAGACGTAATCCGCACCTGCTTGGTCTTGGGATCCGCCTCCACCTGCGCCTGGGGATCCTGTTGCCGCACCGCCTGCGTGATGGTGTCCACACAAGCGGAGCAGGCCAGCTTCGGCACCGTCAAAACAACTTGCATCCTGGGAAACCTCCCCAGCCCAATGCCACCAGCTTGATGCTAAACCTTCCAGTGGGCTGGAAGGTCAAGAGGGTGGCTGAGGCTCCTCTATGTTCCAGCGGTAGTCCACCTGATAGCCCCGCTGTCGCCAGTCCTCTTCCAGTTGCAACTGTTGGGTCAGGGCTTTGCGCAGAGAGTTGATCAGCTCTTGCGTGCGGCCTCGGTTGCCGAAATCCTGCTCTTCGACAGTGGGAAACGTTTGCCGCTCGAGAACCCGCAGCAGAAATTCGTAGTGGACGTGAGCCGGCACAGGAATACGTTTCATCGATCTAGGCCCTTCTTGGGATCCATTGACAATCCTGGGCTTACTGGGATGACAACAGGGAGCGGACGGCTTGGCCGGGATCCGGCTGCGTTACCAGCGCTTCCCCCACCAGCACAGCGCGCACCCCCCAACTGCGCAACTGCTGCAAGTCAGCAGGGGTGTGGATGCCAGACTCGCTGACCACCGGCAGATCGCCGAGGCGCTCCCGATGGGCGACCAAGAGATCCCGCGTCGTGTTCAAGTCCACCGCAAAGGTTTTGAGATCCCGATTGTTGATGCCGATCAGCACCCGTCCTTTGGCCTGTTGCAGGTGCGGCAAGGCCAAAACCCGCTGCAACTCTTGGCAAGTGTGCACCTCCAACAGAGCCGCCATGCCCAGTTGCTGAATGAGCTTGAGAAAATAGCCCAAGTCCGCATCCGAGAGAATGGCGGCAATCAACAGCACCGCATCCGCTCCCAGAGTGCGGGCCCAGAGGATTTGGTAAGGGTAGAGGATGAACTCCTTGCACAAGATGGGGATCCCTACCGCCTGGCGGATCTGGCGCAAGTACTCGCCGCTGCCCTGAAAAAACCGCTCATCCGTGAGCACCGACAGGCAACTGGCTCCCGCCGCCTCGTAGCTTTGGGCAATGGCCACCGGATCAAAGGGATCGCGGAGAACCCCACGGCTGGGGGAAGCTTTTTTCACCTCAGCGATAAGGGAAACGGGGTGAGGGGATTGGGTGAGGGCTGCCACAAAATCCCGCACCGGTGGCGCTTGCTCCAGTTGCTGCTGCAATTGCTTCAGAGGAAGCTGTTCCCGTTGGCGCTCCACCTCCTGCTCTTTGTGCCAGACGATCTCCTCCAAAATGTGGCGTGGCTCGGCCTCTGGAGCCTTTGTCCGGTACACCTGCGAGGCCACCACCACCGGCGGGGCAGGAGAACGCCGACGAACGGCAAGCAGCTCACCTTCCAGCTCCATACCACCCCTGAACAGAACTCTACACCTCACCCTAAACTACTCTAGTGTGCTGCTGTCGGTTTGAATAGCTACTCCGAATATCCCCAAACCGCCTCTGGCAAAGGTGTTTTTTTTACTCTATGGTTGAGTTTAGGGCTGAGCAGCAGCCGATGCCGGTTAGACTGCCAGTTAAGCAGAGAGCCGGCGGAGGCGCTGCTTGAGGCAAGACAAAGGTGCTGCTCAGGACGAGATGGCTCGAGACAGATCCAAGTCAACCCGGGTCAAGCGAGAGGCTTGACGCAGGTTTTCGCGCCCCGGGGTGCCTTGCTCCGGCAGCCGTTTCGTCTCCCCATCTTGCCCAACTGTGGGCAAATGCTCGGCTGAGTCAGAGTTTGGGATATTGCTGTCCATGCTGTTTTGAAGGAGTTCGGGCGTGCTGTACCTGGCAGAGCTATCCAAGCCGATTGGGTTTGCCAAATCGTCGCTGCAATTGCTAGCCAAGCAGCAGCAGGACAACACCTGGGTGGCCGTGAACGAAGAATCGATTACTCTAGAGGGCCGCATCGCCCAGGAGGCCGGGCGCTTCAAGGATGGGGCCTTGGTGCTGGCAGAAATCACAGGCAGCCGTCAGATTACCCGCATCAACGAAGCCGCTCGCCAACTGGTGACCTACCTACAAAACTTCAGCCAACTTCAGCTCAAAGCCCGCAGCCAAGAGGAAGAGATTGAAAATTGGCGCAAGTCCCTCACCTTTCAGGCGCATGAGCTGACCCGCCGCGAGATGGAGCTGGCAGCCCAAGAAGAGGAGGTGCGGCGGCTGTACGAGCAATACAAGGGCGTGGAGGAAGAGCACAAGCTTCTAGACAGCCTCAAAGAGGAGTTGGCAGCCCAGCAGGCCTACCTGGCCGAGCAGCAGCGCCTGATCGGAGAACAGCGAGAAGCCCTGAACCGGCAACGGCAGGAACTGGAAGCTCAGTTGCAAGAGGCCCGCTCCAGCCGGCTGGGGGAAGCAGAAGCGGTCCAGCTCCAGATTTTGTTGCAAGAAGTTCAGGAGAGTTTACATTTCTCCGCGAATCCCTTGGCTGTTCTCCAGAGTTTAAAAAGCCAGGTTCAGCAGCAGCAGGATCACTTCAATCAAGAGATTGCCCAACTGGAGCAAGAACGTCAGCAGGCCCACGCTCAACAGGAGGAGCTGGATCGAGACTACCATGCCTGGCGGGAGCGCTGCGCCGCCTGGTGGGGATCCCAACGATCCCTGGAGCAGAGCCAAGCCGAATGGCATGCCCGCCAGGGATCCCTGCGAGCCTATCAGGAGCAACTGCAGAGGATC
>NZ_JANSHG010000033.1:0-17625 GCF_047461555.1 Synechococcus sp. WC101 | reverse complement strand
GTCCTCCCCTGGCGCCTGTTAGCATCCTGAAACGGGATCCTTTGCAGAAGTTGCCATGGAGTTTGTTACACTTGCCAAGACGGGGCTCCGGCTGAGCCGCGTGGGGTTGGGCACCTGGAGCATGACCGGGGATTGGTGGGGGCCGGCGGATCCCCAGGAGGCCTATGCCACCCTCCGCAAGGCCATTGACCTAGGGATTACCCTCTTTGACACGGCTCCGGCCTACGGCCGCGGCCTTTCGGAAGAGCTTTTGGGACGGGCCATCCGGGATGCCGGCTGCCGGGATCGAGTGGCGATCGCCACCAAGGCCGGCCTGCAGTGGATAAACGGCAAGGTGGTGCGCAACTGCAGCCTAAGTTGGCTAGCTCAGGATCTGGAAAACTCCCTTCGCCGCCTGCAAACCGACGTGATCGACATCTACCAGGTGCATTGGCCGGATCCCTTGGAGCCCCTGGAGGAGACGGCTGCCTTTTTCGGCCGCTTGCTGCAGCAGGGCAAGATCCGCGCCATTGGGGTGAGCAACTTTTCTCCTCCGCAGATGGAGCGTTTCCGTCAGGTGGCTCCCCTGCATACCGTCCAGCCGCCCTATAACCTGTTTGAGCGCCAGATCGAGGCGGATGTCCTGCCCTACTGTCGTGCCAACGGTATTGCCACGCTGATCTACAGCCCCCTCTGTCGAGGGCTGTTGGGGGGACGGCTGACGCCGCAAACCCAGTTTCCGCCTGGAGATCTGCGCGGCGGCATCGATCCCAAGTTTGCGGAGCCTCGCTACTCCCACTACTTGCAAGCAGCGGAAGAGCTGAGCCGGCTGGCGCGAGAGCGCTACGGCAAAACCCTGCCCCAGTTGGCGGTGCGCTGGCTCTTGGATCAGCCGGGAGTAAGTGCAATCCTGTGGGGAGCGCGCAAGCGCCAGCAGTTGGAGGACCTAGCCGGCGTGTGGGGCTGGTCGCTGGAGGCGGAGGCAATGCAGGCCATCGACGCGATCCTGCAAAGGCATGTCCCCGAACCCATCCCCCCCAGCTTCATGGCCCCCCCTGCCCGTGCTGCCTAGAGCAAGGAGTGGGGGGTAAGGCTGTCCAATGGCGCTGCAAGGGGTGATCCTAAGCTGGAGCGGTGTGGTGGCCGACGACGAGGGGCTGCACCTCCACGCCATCAACCAAGTGCTGCTGGAGGAGAACCTGCGTCCCTGGGATCTGGGATCCCGGGAGCAAAAGGAGCTCTACCGGCTGCACTATCTGGGCCGACCGGATTGGGAGCGCCTGCCGGCGCTTTGGCAAGCCCAGGGACGGGTGCTCAGCCCCAAGCAACGAGAAGAGTTGTTGCGCCGCAAGGCCCTTTACTATCAACAGGCTCTGCAGGAGCAGAAGGGATCCCTTCTTGTCCCCGGTTTGGCAGAGGCCCTAGAGAAGCTGGAGCGGCTGCAGCTCAAGGTGGGCCTAGTGAGCGGCCACGCCGCTGCTGAGGTGGAGGCTTTTTTGGAGCGCTTCCCCTGTCCAGCTCTGGCGCGTCTGACTCATGACTTTCGCTACCGCGTAACCGGCGAGGCAGGGGATCCCGCCCTATCACCGGGGCAGTTGCACCGTCTGCTTTTAGAGCGGATGGGGCTTTCCCCTCAGGAGTGCTTGAGTTTTGAAGCCACCTACGCCGGCATTCAAGCAGCTCGCTCGCAAGGGATCCCGGTCTTGGCCCTAGCCACCTTCTTCCCGCTGCACATGTTGCAGCGGCGGGCCAACTGGGCGGTGGATGGTTACCCCCAAGTGGAATGGGAGCGCCTCCAAACTTGGTTTGCCACTGGCCAAGACCGTCCTGCCGACCCTCCTGGCAAACCCTTAGCCAAAGGGCAGGGTTCTCCCTAGGGCAGGATCAGCATGCCGTCCCCAAAGGAGTAGAACCGATAACCCTCCCGGATGGCCTCTTGGTAGAGATCCAGCAAACGCTCTCGCCCGATCAAGGCTGCCACCAGCATCATCAGGCTGGAGCGGGGCAGATGAAAGTTGGTGATCAGCCCCTGCACCACCCGCCAGGAGTAGCCGGGGTAGATAAAGAGGTCGCTTTTTCCCTGCCAGGGTTGCAGGGTGCCGGAGAGGGCTGCCGTTTCCAGTGCCCGCACCACCGTTGTCCCCACGGCAATCACCCGCCTTCCCTGGGCCTGGGTTTCGCGAATAGTGGCCACCGTTTCTGCCGGCACCTTGAGCCACTCGCTGTGCAAGCGGTGGTCGGTTACTCGCTCTGCCTCTACCGGGCGGAAGGTGCCCAGGCCGATGTTGAGGGTGATGTAGGCAGTTTGGATCCCCTTTTGGGCCAGCCGCTCCAAGAGCTGGGGGGTAAAATGCAGCCCGGCGGTGGGGGCGGCCACCGAGCCCGGGTGTCTGGCCCAGACCGTTTGATAGTCTTCAGGTCGGACTCCCGCGCTTGTCGGATCAAGGGCGTGGGCAGCTTTCAGATAGGGAGGGAGCGGGATCCGCCCCACCCGCCCCAGGATCTGCTCAAAGGTATCCGCCCCTTCCCAGGTCAACTGCACCACCCGGCCACCCGTCTCCGCGTCCACGGCCAGCACTGTGGCCCCCAGTTCAGCCGGGGATCCCTGGCGATCCCAAAACCGGATTTGATCCCCCACCTTGACCCGTTTGCCTGGCCTAACCAAGACCCGCCAGATTTGCTCCTGCTTGGAGGTGTTGGCCGGGATGGGCTCCAGCAGCAAAACCTCCACCCGTGCCCCGGAAGCGTCCTTTCCCGGCAAAACCTTAGCCCCCCATAGCCGGGCTGGGATTACCTTGGTGTCGTTGAGAACCAGCAGATCCCCGGCCTGCAGGTAGTCGGGGAGGTCGCAGAAGCGGCGGTGCTCGTGCCTATCTGGGTACACCACCAGCATTCGCGCCTGATCCCGTGGCTCCACAGGGGCTTGCGCGATCCGCTCAGGGGGCAGGGAGTAGTCGTAGCTAGCCGTTAGGAGATCCGGGTTGAGCTCTCCAACGCTCCCTGGAAGAAGCTGGCCGGGTTCGGCTTGGCCAGCAGAAGCAGCCAGTAGGAAAGAATGGCTCATGGACAAACACAGCAGCACGCCTCCAGCATAGCCGACGGATGCCGGTTGCCAGAGGCTTTGTCCGGGAGGGATTGGGGGGAGGGTGTGCCACCTAGACCTTGGCCACCACCACCCGCTGGGGTTGATCCTGGTACTTGCCCTGGCGGTCGGCGTAGGTGGTCTGGCAGGGATCCCCTTCCAAGAAGAGGAGCTGCACCACCCCTTCATTGGCATACACGCGGCAGTCGGCGCTGGAAGCGTTGGAGAACTCCAAGGTGAGATAGCCCCGCCACCCCGCCTCGGCTGGGGTGAGGTTGGCGATCAGCCCTACCCGCGCGTAGGAGGACTTGCCAATGCAGATGACGGTGATGTTATCCGGGACTTGCAGCCGTTCTAGGGAGACGCCCAGGCCGTAGGAGTGGGCGGGGATGATGAAGTAGTCCCCCATCTCGTCGTGGTGCAGCTCCACAGGTTCCAGGTTTTTGGGGTTAAACCGCTTGGGATCCACCACCGTGCCGGGCACGTGGCGGAAGATCTTGAACTCCACCGGTGACAGGCGAATGTCGTAGCCGTAGGACGAGAGCCCGTAGCTCAAGACGGGCCGCATCTGGCCGTTCCACTCCACGCGGCGCACCAGCTCAGGACAAAACGGCTCGATCATCCCCCGTTGCGCTTGCTCGTAGATCCAGCGGTCGTTTTTTAACATGGCTGCAACAGGCTGCCCGACAGGCCAGAGAGTTTGGAGAAGAGAGCGCAGTCGCTGCTGGCAAGGCTACGAGCTGCTGACCCGCTAGGGATCCATTCTCGGCGGGGGGCCGCCCTCTGGGGAAGGAGGAACGAGGACTGGATCCCGCCGTGGACGTAGCTGGGTGATCAGATCGGCGCGCTCCAGGAGAGAATCCGGCATCTCCGGCCCGGTGATCACCATGTCCATCCAGACTGGGCGCTGATCGATCAAATCCAGCACCTGCGCCTCCGGGATCAGGCCCAGCTTGATGGCCAGGCCCAACTCGTCTAGCACCACCAAGCCATAACGGCCACTCCTGACCGCCTCCTGAGTAAATTGCCACAGCTCGTCCAGAGCCACCCGCTCCTCCGGCTCCAGGTGAGGCGTATCGATGCAGCGGTGCAGACGACAGCGGGCCCACTCCAGCGAGCTGCCCAGCAAAAGACGATTTTCCGGCCCCTGGTTGATCCCGCCCTTGAGAAATTGCACGATCAACACCCGCGTCCCCTGGCCGGCCAAGCGCAGTGCCTGAGCCATCACAGGAGTGAACATGCCCCGGCTGGGATGGGTGTAGAGCTGCAGGGATCCCTGGGGGATCAGCTGGGCAGAAAAGGCTCCGTCCCGCTGGAAAAAGCGGTCGCCGGCAGCAGGGTTGGCCTGGGCTGCAGGCTGTTTGATGCGGGCAACAGGAACGGCATCCTTGGGGGAGGGCATAGGATTGGGTGAGGCAGTGCGAACCACGGTTTTATCTCGTGAGGGGGCTAGGGGACAAGGCCCTTGGTCTGGGCGGCTTTGCCGAGGAACAAAAGCCCTATCCGTCACCGTTGCGGAGACGCGAAGGAGAGCCACAAGCAACTACCGCCTGCCAAGGCAAACGGCAACTGATGGGACGCAAGGCTTACAAGTGGTGGAAAACATTGACTACGGATTCCATGAAACACCACCTGTGCCTATTCGTCAACGAGTCAGTTCTGTTTCCCGTCGACACACAAATCGCCCCGAATACGGTGTTAGAAAGTATAATCCTTGCCCATCCTAGCTTTTTGCCAGGCGGAGGCGATGGGCGAGAAGAAAAGCTTTTGGATGAGATCTTAATAAAACTTCCGCCGAGGTGTAAAAGCTTAAGCGTCTAGCCATCTTGCTTAATCACGAAAATGTGCCCCAAAAAGATGCAAGCAAAAGATCACTTTTTCTAGATAAGATTAACTCTCAATACATGAGAAGGCCAATGACGGCGGCTTGCTCAACTCAATAGAAAAGAGACTTGAGGCGTCCCAGGAGTCTTGCTCGGCATAGACTATAGACTAATCCGCTTGATTGGAAGTCGAAGAACTTGTGTGCATTCCAAAGCAGTTCATTTGAGAAAGGTTGCGACCACAGAGCCAGAAGGTCTACTTTCTTAGGTCGATAAACGCAGATTGTTTACTGCCGTCATAAAGATGGTCTTTTGATAAGGTCTATCAGGATCGGCGGTTAATTGGAAAATAATGTAAAACTTATTGCAAGACCAATTTTTCGTACAGTTGGTTGTTTGATAGTTTTTCTGTTGAATTAAACTTCAGTATTTCTATATAGATTGCGTCGCTGTTTCCTGATCAAATGAATGGGAATTTCTATTGGGTTTTTGCCAACTTTATGAGGGTTCTGTAGGCAAGCAGGATCGCTGCAGACAAGGAACGGATCCGTAGCGGCTCCCGTCAGGGTTGCCGGAAAAAGCTGGGGTTGGATCCCATTTGAAGCCGGTCACTCCGCGCTCCAGATCCTTGGGTACCGATGTTGCCGGGATCCTATGGTGCAAGGGAGGCAAGGCTCTTTCTTCTCTGAGAAGCCTCCTTTAGTCTCAGAAAAGTAAGTAGAACCTTGGGGCTCTGCCTCAAGGGGCTGTCTAGGGGTGGCTTGACAACGCCTCTACGAGTTCGTTTGTGGACTGCGCCTTCAGGCAGAGGGAGTGTCAAGCTGATTAAAAAGTAGCCAGAAAGCAGATGGGGATCCGACGCTCGAGCCGTACATCAAAAGAACCGTATCCTGCTGCCGGAAGAGTTGTCTTGGTTTGCCGCTAGCGACTTAGGTTGGAGAAAAAACCCAAGCCATTGTGAACCCGGGGTAGGCGCCGCCGAGATCTCGTTGTATTGGGATCAGTCTCGCCGTCGGCTAGTCCGATCTCTGGCTCCAGATTGACGGCTTCTTCCCCCAGCACCAGTGTGGAAGAGCGGCCTCCATCTAGGTTCAAAGCGTGGCGACAGCCCAACTGCCGCAACAACTGCGCCATCTCCAACAGGGTGAGCCCTTGGTTTTCCTGGGCATTGCCGGCGGCCACCAGGAGCAGATCCCTGTTGTCCGGTTGCCCCTGCCGCAGACAGATGGCGCTGCGGGCAGCCTGTTGCCGGCGGAAGAGAGGCTGAAACCCCTCCAATTCGGCATCCAGGACCACCTGGCCGTCCAAGAGCAAGAGCGGCCCTGCCCCCAGAATGTGGGGGTAGGCTTCCAGCTCCAGCGGATCCACCGTCCAGTCCAGCCGGAGGCGATCTCCTGGGATCAGCTTGCCGGCTTCTAGAGCGCCCTCTAGCCCTCGTGCTGCCAGTATGTAGCCTTTGGGAGGGATCGGCACCGTCACTTTGCCGGCCACGCCTGCCGACAGGATCTGCTGCAGCCGGTCTTCTTGCACAATGAGGAGAACTTCGTCGTCCGTCTGGGTGGTGTAGGTGGATCCCCAATCAGGGGTGTACTGGGCGATCCCGGGCAGGATGTAGCCGCTGTTGATGCCGACCAAGGGGATCCGATCCCCCAAGTCGTTGCGCAGCTCTATTTGCATCCGCAGGCGGGCAAAGCGCACCGGCTCCAAGCCAGGGGGAGAATTGGCGGCGTCAAACCAGGCAATCGCCCCTCGGCCCAAGATGGGGCTGGAGATCCAGCGGCCTTCCAGGCGAATGGCCCCCAGCGGCTGGCGGGTATTGCGGTTAAAGAAGCCGCCGTTGATAGCAGCCACCGCTCCCCGTTCGCGGCTAAAAGCGGGCAGCTCCCCCAGGCCCACTAGACTGGCAGGGTCGGCCCAAATGGGGCGCAACTGGCCGGCGGCTAGGGAAACTGCCACGACGGAAACCAGGATCCGTCGATCCTCCAGCCAAACCATCCTTTGGTACAAAGGGATCCCCTCTACTACTCGCACAGGCTGCCCGTTGAGGAGCGTCTGGGCAGGGACAGGTAGGTTGCTGAGCAAGAGGAGAGCTGCCCCCGCCCAGGCCACAGCTTTGGACCAAGAGACCCACCTTGCCGGCACCACCCAAGGCGCCAAGTTGGGAAACTGCATCTGGCAGGAAGAGGGCAAGTTTTTGGCTTTGAGCAAGCTTGGCAGCTCCTATCCGCCGGCGGCAAAAGTGGCCATCAAAATCAAAGACAGCAGAATGCCCGGAAAAAGCAGCAGCACCAAGGTCAAAAACTCAGAAAGGGTCATGGGCTGAAGACGAGAAGAAGAGGCAGAGGCTACAGCTCCTAACCTAGCGATTCCGGCATCCCTTCCCATCCTCCCTTTGGGATCCCTTAACAGTTCTGAGGCTTTTCCCACCCCCTTCTGCCAGCGATATCCTGGCAAAGGGGAAGTCATCTTCGAGAGCTCTGATGGGCATCCAAGGCAGACGCATAGCCGTCGAACCCGACCACCTCCGACCCTGGTTAAAAGAGGCAGTCCTGGCGGGGGGTGGCGAACTGGTGCCGCTGGCGGAAGCGGAGGCTCTGGTGTGGGCCGATGCCTTTGACGTGCCCAAGCTCAAGCAGTGTCTTGCCGAAGGAAAGGGGATCCGCTGGGTGCAGTTGCCCTGGGCGGGCGTGGAGCCTTTTGCCCAGGCAGGGATCCTGGATCCCGCCTATGTGTGGACCTGCGGCAAGGGGGTCTATGCCCAAGCGGTGGCCGAGCATGCCCTGGCCCTCACCTTGGCCGGCCTGCGGGATCTCAAGCACCGCGCTCTGGCCCAGACTTGGCAGCCGGGATCCGGCACCAGCCTCTGGGGCAGCCGCGTGGTCATCTTCGGGGCGGGGGGCATTGCCCAGGCCCTGATCCGCTTGTTGCAGCCCTTCCAGTGTTCCGTTGAGGTGGTGCGGCGCAGGGCGGATCCCTTGCCGGGAGCCAGCCGGGTGGTGACGTTGGCGGAGCGGCAGGCAGTGCTGGCAGGAGCGGATGTGGTGATCCTGGCGTTGGCCCTCACCCCCGAGACAGAGGGGATCATCGCCTGGCCAGAGCTGGAGCAGATGGGATCCGGCTGTTGGTTGGTCAATGTGGCGCGCGGCAAACATATCGTCACCCCTGACCTGGTGGCCGCCTTGCAGGAGGGGATCATCCGGGGTGCCGCCCTGGATGTTACGGATCCAGAACCGCTGCCCGATGGACATCCCCTCTGGCGCTTGCCCAATTGCCTAATTACCCCCCACACGGCCATCACCGACGCCATGATTGTCCCTGCCCTCTCCGAGCGGGTGCGGGAAAATGTGAGCCGCTTTCGGCTGGGAGAACCCTTGCTGGGGGTGGTGGATCCGGTTCTAGGTTACTGAGCCCTCACCCTCTCCCGAGGGAAGCAGGGATCTAGGACTCGATGGGAATAGGATCCTGGGGAGGAGCCATCTCCTGGACGCGGGCGGCGATGGCCTCGGCCATCTCCTGGGTGCCCACAGGCTCCCCTTGCGCCAGGTCATAGGTGACGTATTTGCCTTCGGCAATGACCGACTGCACTGCCGCTTCTACCCTCGCGGCGGCTTCCCGCTCGCCCAGGTAGCGCAACATCATGGCCCCGGAGAGGATGAGAGCAGAGGGGTTGACCTTATTTTGGCCGGCATACTTGGGCGCTGAGCCGTGGATAGCCTCAAAAACCGCAATGCCATCGCCGATGTTAGCCCCTGGCGCCACCCCCAGCCCGCCAATCATGCCAGCGCACAGATCCGAGATGATGTCCCCATAGAGATTGGTGAGCACCAGCACATCGTAGAGCTGCGGCTTTTGCATCAGTTGCATGCACATGTTGTCCACGATGCGATCCTCAAACTCGATGTCGGGGTACTCCTGGGCCACCTCCCGCGCCACCTGCAAAAACAGCCCGTCGGTAAACTTCATGATGTTGGCTTTGTGAACGGCCGTTACCTTTTTGCGGCCATTCTGGCGGGCGTATTCGAAGGCAAACTTGACAATGCGACGGCTGCCAAACTCCGAAATGGGTTTGATGCCAATGGCCGATCCCTCGCGGATGAACTTGCCAGAAAGACGCATCATCTCTTCGCGAGCGTGGGCTGCTTCGGGGGTGCCTCGCTCGAACTCGATCCCGGCGTAGAGATCCTCGGTGTTTTCCCGCACCACCACCAGGTCAATGTCTTGAAAGGGGCTTTTGATGCCGGGGAGGGACTTGGCCGGGCGCAGGTTGGCGTAGAGATCCAGCTCTTTGCGGATGGCTACATTGACTGAGCGAAAGCCCGTGCCTACAGGGGTGCCGATGGGCCCTTTGATGGCCACTCTGGTTTCCCGGATGGACTCCAACACCTGCGGTGGCAAAGGCGTGCCGTATTTCTCAATCACCTCTACCCCTGCTTCTACTCGGATCCACTCCAAGTCCACCCCGGTGGCCTCCAGGACTGTGGTCATTGCCCTGGTTACTTCCGGGCCAATGCCATCGCCGGGGATCAACGTTACACGATAGGCCACAAATCCTTCTCCTCCCAGGATTGACGCTGGCAGCTTGACGGGATCCCGCCTAGCGCCGGCCTTTGAGCCCGTGGGGGATCCCTGAGCTTAAACGAAGCTTAAACGACTATAAAACAGGTTGGGGCCATCCAACGCCAAGCTGCGGCAAAACTGCCGCCCCTAGAGGATCCGCAGCGGATCCACATCGAGGCTGACGCGAATCCCCTGGGGAATATGTCCAAGGGCGCGGCGCAGGTGGGTATCGATCTGGGCGCGATCCCAGGGCTGATCGGGAAGCTGTTTGAGCAGGATCTGCCAGCGGTAGCGGCCGGCAACCCGTTCCACTTGGGCTGGCCCTGGGCCTAGCACTTCGGCTGGGATCCCTTGCAGGCCCTCAGCTAGGCGGCTGCAGTAGCGCTCTAACGCCTCCAGGCGGCTGCTGCTCAGGCGAATTAAAATCAACGCCCGGTAGGGAGGGTAGCCCCCCTCTTGGCGTTGGCGCAGCTCGGCCTGGACAAAGCCCTCGTAGTCGTGGGCCAGCACCGCTTGCAAGATGGGGTGCTCTGGCAAATAGGTCTGGATAATGGCCTGGCCTGGCAAGGATCCGCGGCCTGCCCGGCCCGCCACCTGGGTCAGCAGTTGAAAGGTGCGCTCGCCAGCGCGGTAGTCAGGCTGGTGCAGCAGCCCGTCGGCGGCTACCACCCCCACCAGCGTCACCTGGGGGATGTCCAGCCCTTTGGTGAGCATCTGGGTGCCCACCAGCACCTGGGCCTTGCCGCTGCGAAACTGCTCCAGCAAATCCCGGTGGGATCCCTTACGGCGGGTGGCGTCGCTGTCGTAGCGCAAAATCGCCACCTGCGGCCAGTGCTGCTGCAGCACCTCCACCACCTTCTGGGTGCCGGTGCCGAAGTGCTTGAGGTAGGGCGAGCCGCAGGCAGGACAGTGCTGGGGGTGGGGTTGGCGGGCGCCGCAGTAGTGGCAGCGCAGCTCCTGCCCGCCCTCCAGGTGAAAGGTAAGGGAGACGTCGCAGTGGGCGCAGGTGAGGACAAAGCCGCAACTGCGGCACAAGACAAAGGTACTGTGCCCCCGCCGGGGGACAAAGAGGATGGCCTGTTCCCCCCTCTTCAAAGTCTCGTGCAAAGCTTGATGCAGGCGGCGGCTGAGAATGCTGCGGTTGCCCGCCTGCAGCTCCTGGCGCATGTCCACCAGCTCCAGCCGGGGCAGGGTGGCCGGGATCCCCGCCTGGGGGATGCGCTGCGGCAAAGGGAGACGAACCCAGCGCTGCGGATCCTGCAGGTGGACCGCATAGGTTTCCACTGCCGGTGTGGCGCTGCCCAGAACTAGGGGACAGTTGGCTAGCTCAGCCCGCCACTCCGCCACCTGACGGGCGTGGTAGCAGGGCTGGGGCTGATCCTGCTTGAAGCTGTCGTCGTGCTCCTCGTCCAGAACGATGAGGCCCAGGTTGGCCAAGGGGGCAAACACCGCCGAGCGGGTGCCGATCACCACCTGGGGGACAGCAACCAACATCTGCCTCCAGAGGTCGTAGCGCTCGCCGGCTGAGAGGCCGCTGTGGTAGGTCCACACGCGGGATCCCAGCCGCGCCCGAAAGCGATCCGTCAGTTGCGGGGTAAGGCCGATCTCCGGCACCAGCACCAAGGCTGACCGCCCCTGCTGCAGCACCTGGGCAATGACTTGCAGGTACACCTCTGTCTTGCCGGAGCCGGTGACCCCATGCAGCAGAAAGCGTTGGTTTCGCCCCAGGGCTTGCTGGATGGCCGCCACTGCCTCGGCCTGGGCTGGCGTCAGAGGCTTGGGCAAATCTTTCTCCACAGGCCGCTCGGCCTCCCCCAGCCGCAGCAAGGGTCGCTCGTGGAGGTGCACCCGGCCTTTGCGGGCTAGGCTCTGCAGCACTGACCGGCTCACCCCCGCCAGGCGCTCCCACTCGACCAGCAGCAGCTCCCCCCCCTTTTGCTTGAGGATCTGCAGCGCTTTCTGCTGGGGCAAGCTCAGCCCCTCCAGCGAGTCCTCCACCAAGGTGGCCGCCTGTTGGGTTTTCACCCTGCCCCCCTGCTGCTCCTGCCAGAAGCTTTCCACCCAACCCCGCCGCTGCAGCTCCCGCAGAGCGACCTCGGCGCCAGGCACCTGCTGCTGGAGGTAACGCCAAGACAGCTCCCCTCCCTTCTCCCGCAGCAGCCGCAGCAAAGCCTGGGCAGCCGGCGAACATTCCCCTGGCGGGGATCCAACCAGGCGGATCCGCCGCTGGGAGCGGCTCAGCAAGCCCGGCGGCAAAACGGTGCGCACCACCTGGGCTAGGGGGGTGAGGTAGTAGTTGGCTACCCGCTGCAGCAGAGGCCAGAAATCCTTGGGCAGGATCCCTTTGGCCACCACCGCTTCAATCTCTCGCACCGACTGGGGATCTACTCCTGTCGGCAACTCCGAGCGCCAGCCCAGAGCCACCGCCCCCGCCACCTGTTGGCCAAAGGGAACGCTGAGGAGATCGCCCGCTTCTGGCTCCCATCCCTCTGGCACGCGGTAGGTGAAGCAGCCCCCCAAGTGGGGATGATCCACCCACACCTCCAGCCAGCGGGGAGGAGCAGGCTGCGCCACCGGATCCCTCACGGTCGGGGCAAGAACCGCGGCAGATCCACTGCCCGCTTATCAGGGCGAGCCAGCAAAGGCCGGGACTGTTCGCGTAAGCGGGACGGAGTCCATAGGGCAGACTTGGGCTTGGCGGCCTGGAGCGAAGCGAGAGACTCAGACCGTGTTGGCGTGTCGGCAGCATTGGGAGCCGCTGCACCAGCGCGAGGCGGGATGTCTATTCCCTTGCGCTCCAAAGCCGTCTTCAGGCTGAGCAGGTGCATCTGCTGCTGCTCGTACTTCTCTCTCAGGGAGCGGTTTTCTTCGGCGAGGGCGGCGCGTTCCGCCTGCAGGGCCCTCACCTGCCCCTCCAAGGCCTCTGTTTGCTCCTGCAGATGGGTGACGGCGATCTGGGCAGAGCGCAATTGCGATTGCCAGGTGGGTTGGTCGGCAAGCTGGGCCAGAGCTGCTTGGAGCCGCTGCTCCAGATCGCCGAGGCGCTGCTGGGCCTGGGCGTACCGTTCCTCCAGACGGCGGTGCTCCTGCTGCCAATGGGCAATTTCCGCCTGCGCTTGGGCGAGGGCAGCTTGCAGCGCTTCGACCTGGGCTTGCCACTGCTGTTGCTGCTCCCGGGAGTCCTGACGCCATTGCTCTTGCTGAGCTTGCAAAGCGGCCAGTTGCGCCTGGGCATCGGCCAGCGCCGCTTCCAATTCCTGCCGTTGTTCCTGCCAGCGCTGCTCCGCTTCCGCCTCTGTCTCGGCATAGCCCGCCAGACGCGCCTCGAGATGTTCCCGCTGTTCTTGCCAGGCTGCCCGTTGGTCGTTGTACAGAGCCCGCAGGCTGTTCAGCTCCGCCTGAGTTTCTGCAATTTGGGTGCGGGCCAACGAAAGCTCTGCCTTGAAACGCTGCAAAATCTCCACCCGTTTTTCCGCCAGGTCTTGAGCTTCCACCAGAGAAGCCTGTAGCTCCTGCTGACGGTGTTCCCACTGACGGCGCTCCTGAGCATGGGCCAGCCGTAGCTGCTCGATCTGCTCCTGTAGGGCTTCGATATCTTGGCGCTGCCGCTCGTTGAGGCGTTGCCGCGCCGCCAGCTGAGCTTCCTGCTCCGAGAGCTGAACTTTTTGCTCTGCCAAAGTCTGTTGCAACTGGCGCAGGGCATGTTCCCGCTCCTGCAGCGCCTTTTCTTGCTCGGCCACCTTCTGGCGCAGGGCTCGGCATTCGGCTTCCCAAGCAGCGTCTGCAGGCGTTTGGGCTTTCAATTGCAAGAGCTCTATCTGCTGTTGCTGCTTGCGAGACTGCAGTTCCCTCTCGGCCAGTTGACTGTGCAGCGCCTCTACTTCAGCTTGTAGCTTTTCCTGAAGGGCACGCCGCTCCTGCAGCTCCGCTTCGGCTTCGAGTAGCCGAGCCTCCAACTGCTGCCGCTGCCTCAGGGCCGAATGCCGCTCTGGATTGGGATCCGATTCCGTTAGCGTAAGCGGGACGGAGTCCTTGGCCGACTGGCCGGCTTGAGCTTCGGGAAAGGTGGGATCCGAGTCGCCTGAGGAGGGAGCACGCATAGGTTAAAGCGAAGATGAAGAAGGGGAGGTACAGGATAAAGTTCCCTGCAGTATAGAGAAGTTTTCCGGTGGGTTCAAGCCAGGGGAGGGATCTTGTAAGGTTTCTTTCCGATTCCGAGGCCTGTTGGCCGCCCTTCTTGTCTTGGGGGCTCCTCATCAGGGAGTTGAGCTGGCAGCGGAACCTCTGTTTGGCCGTTTTTTCGCCAGAAGACGTCTCCCTTCCCCCCAGAGGTCAGCTGCGGCCTGGGGTTGCCTTGAGAGCTTGCTACGATTGCCCCCCTTGCTTCACCCGCAGTACACACTATCGCTGCCCGGGATCCCTCCAGCCTGCCACCACCAATAGTTTGCACCATTTTTTATTTAGTTGCACCCTATAATTCGGCGGCGTTTTAGAGCATCTTTGTCCAATGGCAGGGGCCCTTCGCCCAGGGATCGGCGCAGATCTGCAAGGGATTGAGGCAGCGTCAGCTAGAAGCCGCAGGAGCCCCGCTCCGTACCCCCTTCCCCCCGTATACGGGGAAAGGGGGGCGACCATGGCCGGGTTGCCTCACGGCGGCTCAGATACCTCCCGCAAGGCGGGGATCCCATGGCCGAAGCCGTCTCCTCCGGTCGGAGGGAAGGAGTGACCATTTGCTGGGCCTCGGATGCTATCAGGCCAATGGAGCTTAGCGGACTCGAACCGCTGACCCCTTCAATGCCATTGAAGTGCTCTACCAACTGAGCTAAAGCCCCAAGATGCAGCCTTGCGGCAAGAGCCTGGGCAATTGATTTATGCCCGCTCCAGACTACAATTTTAGCCTGTAGAAGCTGCTTTGGCGGTGAAAAGTACGGGAATCTATCCTAAATAGACGGGAGATCCTTGTCAAGAGTTGGGTTGGAGCGTCCACTTGCAAAAGTGGAGATTGGATCCACCTGGCTCCTGCCCTCTGTTGCAGGAGCTTGCCGGGTGATAGAACGGAGTCAGCGACATTGGGGGGCTTGTGACACAGGGATCTCAGCTTAACCGCCTTTTGGCCGCTTCCTTGCTGGTGGTCTGCCTGATTGCGGCTGTTATTGGCGGCACACGACCTGCCGCAGAGTCGGTTCGGGGTGGCGTCGGGCTAGAGGCCCCTCGAGGGGCGAATCGCATTGAGGTGGTTACCATCGAGGGAACGATAGGAGGGCCACGGGGCTCGACTTTGGTAGGTTTGCCCACCTCTCCCTTAGATCAGTTGCGGGAAGCTGTCGAGGATCGCGCCGTCAAGGCTGTATTGCTGCGCATCAACAGCCCGGGCGGGGCTGTGGGATCCAGCCAGGAGCTCTACCGCGCCGTCACGGCTCTGCGGGAAGCCGGCAAGCCGGTGATTGCCGTCATGGAAGACGTTGCCGCCAGCGGCGGCTACTATGTAGCCAGTGCTGCCGACAAGATCTACGCCAACCCGGGCACCCTGACCGGCAGCATAGGGGTGATCATCAGCGGCCTCAACTTTGGCAAACTGCTCGACAACTACGGCATAGAGCCGCAGACCTTCAAAACCGGCGAGTACAAAGACATTCTTTCCCCTTTCCGGGCTGCCACCCCCCAAGAGCAACGTCTGCTGCAAGAGTTGGTGGAGGATACCCTCGACCAGTTCGTTCGCGATGTGGCCCGCGGACGCCAGCGCTTGCCGGACAAAGGGGCAGAAAAGGTGCTGGATGCGGAGATGATCGCCCGACGGCAAAGCTTGGATGAGGCGCGGGTGCGCCAGTTGGCCGATGGGCGCATCTTCACCGGGGCGCAGGCTGTGGAGTTGGGCCTGGTAGATGCCCTGGGAGGATATGCCGAAGCCGTGGAAGATCTGCGGCGCATGACCGGGGATCCCTCTTTGTCGCCAGCAACGGCAAGAGATCCCTTCCAACGCGCCCTGCAGCGACTATTGAGCCAAGGACTGCCTCCGCAAGGGCAAAATCTCTGGCCCGCTCGACTGTTGGGGAGCCACGAGGTGGCCGGGATCCCGGAAGTGCCGCTGCTGTGGATGGCGCCCGGGTGGACTTTGCGCTAAACCTGACAGTGATCATAGGCTTGGTGTGAGGGGTGAAGCTGTGGATCACACGCCGGACGACGCTTCTGCGCTGGCGACGGCAGGGCATAGCCCCCTGGCCACGGCGTCCGCCTCGTGGACCCAGAGCCAGGGATCCCAGGGAGCGGATCCCGTCGGCGAGACGGGGTTCTGGCCGGATTTCAACCCAGAGCTGGAGCTGCTGACCAGCCGGGCATGGGTGGAAATTGACGCAGCCCAATTGCGAGAAAATCTGCGTCTGTTGCAGGCGCGCCTGTCGCCAGACACTGAGATCTGGGCAGTGGTCAAGGCCAATGCCTACGGCCATGGAGCTCGCTTGGTGGCTCCCATAGCCCTCGCTGCCGGTGCCAAGGGGTTGTGTGTGGCCACCCTGGCAGAAGGGATCGAGCTGCGGCAGGCCGGCCTCCAGGCCCCGATTTTGGTGTTGGGGGCTTTGAATACCTGGGCCGAGCTGCAGCAGGCCATGGCTGCGCGGCTGGAGGTCAGCCTCACCCGGGCCGAGCAGATCCCCGTGATGCGCCAGGTGGCCCGTTGGGCCGGGCGGCCTGTTCCTGTCCACGTCAACGTCGATACGGGCATGACCCGCCTGGGGATTCCCTGGCAAGAGGCCGCCGCCGTGTGGGGGCAGATCTGCCGGATCCCCGAGCTGGAAGGCTGTAGCCTGTTTTCCCACTTCGCAACGGCAGATGAGCCCGATTCTCCGGTGATGGCCCAGCAAGAGGCCCGCTTCGCCCAGGTGGTGGAGCAGATCCGCCAGGCCGGGGATCCCCTGCCCCCCCTGCATCTGGATAACTCCGCCGGCGCCCTAACCCATCTCCACTATCCCCGCGTGCGGTTGGGGCTGGCCCTCTACGGCTTGTCTCCTGCCCCGCACCTGCAGGTGCCGGGGTTGCGGCCGATCCTGCGCCTCAAAGCGCGGTTGACCCACATCCAAACCGTACCCGCCCACACCGGCGTCAGCTATGGCCATCGCTACGTCACTTCTCGCCCCAGTCGCATTGCCACACTGGCCATCGGCTATGCCGACGGGATCCCACGGCGGCTTTCCGGCTGGCTGCGGGGGTGGGTGCGCGGCAGCCTGATCCAGCAGGTGGGCACGATCACGATGGATCAGTGCATGTGGGATGTCACCGAGAGGCCGGATATTCAGGTGGGTGATGTGGTGGAGCTGCTGGGCCCCCATCTGGCGAGTGCGGGTTTCTCAATCCAGGATTGGGCGGATCAGTTGGGCACCATTTCCTATGAACTGCTGTGCGGACTTTCTGCCCGCCTGCCGAGAGTGCTGGTCAACGTGCTCGGGGAAGCTAGCTGACGTTGACGCTATGGCACGTTTTTGTTGGGCGGTTTATGGTAGCAGCAAATGCAGGCGAGGTTTTAAGCGTGGGTTCGGATCCCTACCTCCCCCCTCAATTCTGGTAGAGGGGCTAGCAAGTGAGAACTGACTCCCGCCAGCAGAGGAGTTGGGGTGAAATTGTAGCTGGCCGCGTCGGCGCCTGGGGGTTTGCGGTCACTTCTCTTCCTGTTGAGCTAGAAACCGCAGGAGCCCCCTATATCCCCCCGCCCCCCTGCCCCCCGTATACAGGGGGTTGGGGGGCGGTCGGAGTCGGGTAGTTTACGTAGGGTAGCTTTTCCTGACTTGTCAAGTAGTGAAGGATATAGCAGCCTCAGAAGTAAGCCGAGAACCGTCCTGTTTTTGGGAAAATGAGGACTGGCGGCGGGATCAGTGACATCGGGAGGCAGCCATGGAGGCACGCAAACCTCTGAAGAGGTTGGAAAATCAGATGGAGCGGGCTGTTCTGGAGATGGTGAACGAGCTGCTGCTCCTGGAAAGCCAGCAGCGCTACTGCTCCTGTGAGAGATTCTGTCACGATGCCGCCGCCTTGGCCCTCAACAACCTCCAGCCCCGCTACACCACCAGTTTTGAAGGCTCCATATACACCCTGGAAGCCATCCAAGCAGATCAAGAGTTGCAGAGCCTGATTCGGCGGGAGGTGGGGAAGGCTATGGAGATAGTGGCGGCAAATCCCCGTTGCCCAGAGCCTGAT
>NZ_JANSHG010000032.1:0-17663 GCF_047461555.1 Synechococcus sp. WC101 | reverse complement strand
TTTTTTGGAGTGGCGGCCCGGCCAAGCTCGGCTAACCTGGCAGGTGGATCCCTGGGGATCCTGGCAGGTGCGCGGCGTTGTACAGGAGTTCCATTTGTGGATCAGCTGGCCAGACCTGCCATCCCCTGGGATGGATCCCGTCAAGCCCCGAGAGCCTCCTTGGCCGCATACATAACCTCTAGGGTGATCTCGGTCAGGCCACGCTCGCGGGCAAATTTTTCGGTGTTGCGTTTCACCTTGCCGCGCACAAAGCCGGGCACTTTGTTCAGCTCCGCCTGGGCTTCTCGCGTCCAGATGAGATCGGAATCGGCGCTCAGGCTCTTGTGGATCACTTCTTTGGTGTCGTGGCCGCCGAAGACCTCCAGCAGGTGATCCTCCATGCCCAGGGTAAAGGAGTTGTAGATTAGGTCCACAATTTGGTTGGCGCCCTCATACCCCAAAAAGGGCCGGTAGCCGATGGGAAAATCTTGCACGTGCATGGGCGCCGAGATTACCCCACAAGGGATCCGCAGCCGCTTGCCCACATGCCGCTCCATCTGGGTGCCGAAGATGGCGGCAGGCTCCACCTGGGCAATGGCATCGGCTACGCGGGTGTGATCTTCGGTCAGCAGCACCTGATCGCAATACCCGCCCACCTCTGCCTGGAACCACTCGCCATCGTAGGTGCAATAGCTGCCCGCCCAGACCACATGAACCCCCATCTCGCGGGCCAGGATCTTGGTGATGGCTGCCGCATGGGTGCAATCCCCAAAGACCACGGCTTTTTTGCCGGTCAGATTTTGGCAATCGATGGAGCGGGAGAACCAAGCCGCCTGGGAAACGTAGAGGGTCTGCTCCTGGATGTAGGGCTCGTAGTCCACCGGGATCCCTTGCTCGTTGAGAACCTGCTGGATCTGGCGGATGAAGCGGGCTGTTTCCACCACCCCCATGGGGGTGATCTCCACATAAGGTGTGCCAAACTGCTCCTGCAGGTAGCGAGCCGTCATCGGCCCCAGTTCCCGGTAGGGCACCACGTTAAACCAGGCCCGCCCCAGGTGCTTGAGATCGTGGACGCTGGCCCCCTGCGGGATCACCAAATTGAGCTCGATCCCCAGATCCTGGAGCAGCTTTTTCAACTCCCGCAGATCGTGGGCATGGTGAAAGCCCAGGCTGGAGATGCCGAGGATGTTGCAGGAAGGACGCTCCGTCCTCCGGGGCGGGCCGCTCAACTCCCCACTTTTGCGGGCTTTGTTGATATAGAACTCCACAATCTGGTGCAGGGTGCGCTCGGCGGCCTGCAACTCGTTGACCCGATAGTGGTTGACATCGGCCAGCAGCACGTCACAGCGGCTGGACAACTGCGCCTGCCGCACAAAGTGATGCAGATCCTCCTGCAAAATGCTGGAGGTGCAGGTGGGGGTAACCACAATGAGATCAGGCTGCTCCTCGCCGTCTTTGCGGACGATGTTGCGAATCACCTTCTCGTCCGATCCCCGCGCCAACACCTGCCGATCAACGACGCTGGTGGTTACCGGGGTAAAGTCCCGCTCCCGCTCCAGCATGGAACGCATCACGTTGAAATAGTCGTCCCCCAGGGGAGCGTGCATGATGCTGTGAACGTTTTTGAAAGAACTGGCCACCCGCAGCGTGCCGATGTGGGCGGGGCCAGCGTACATCCAATAGGCCAATTTCATGGACAGCCTCTCAAATGAAAACCGAGGCAAGAGCCGGGATCCCAATCCGCCGCCGACTTCTCACCCGCTGCAAATCTCTTCTGGCATTGTAGAACGCCCGGCAGCCGGGATCCCTTGGCCGTTATCCTCCGTAACTCCCGGCCACGGCGATTGTAAACATCATCGATCAAAAGCAAAACGGCACTTTCAAGACAGCGACAATTACGGGGATCCCTCTACCCTGACTTCAAGGCCTGTTCCATGCTGGAAATAGGGGCAGCAGCCCTGGACTCCGCTTGGCAGCTTGCCGGCGAAGAACCCAATTTCCGTAGCTTTCGTTACAGATTAACTTTTGAATACAAAATGTGTACCTCTACAAACTTGAGCAGAGATTTTGGGTTACCCAGGCAAGTTTTTGGCCAGCCAAGGCAGACTGAGTCTGGAGAGAGGCTCTTCTGTTTCCCTGGATACAAACCTGGGCAAAGACCCGGGCAGAAGGGCGTGGCTGCTGGAGAAAGCGAACACCCTTTGAGGTGTTGAGGTGAAAGGCCATGGGCTCTACCACGATTTCTTGGCAACGTGATCGCAAAGCCCCTCAGGAGCAGATGGATTCCATGACTGTCACATATCTTAAGTCTGCGGCTTGCCTGCGCAACTGGCTGCAGGCGCCCTTGCAACCGATTCGAGCGGCAATTGACAGCATTGAAGTTCAGGATCCCCGCTTGGCCCACTTTTTGTGTCGGTGGATCCCGGCCCGCTGTCCTTTCGAGCGAGATGTGGTGTTGTTTGGCCACAAACTGATGCACATTCCACCGATGTGCAAGCTCAACCCCTTCTACGATCAAGTAGTAGGGCTGCGCTTCCGGGCTTTGTCGTTTTTGGCAGAACAGGGAGAAGACATCAGCCGCTACCTCTAGATCGACTTTCGGTTTGGATGATACTCCACATGTATTCACGGAACATAGATTGCTTCTTTTTTCATCAGTGGACGGAGTTTGGGGCGTAGAGCCTTGTCGGCCACAAGGTCGAGGGGGCATCCAAGTTTGTCTTCCAAGTAGAAGAGCAGATTGAAGTAACGCTTGGAGTCGACTTTACCAATGAATTTAACTAGGATATCGATGTCGCTGCCGGCTTGATCCTCGCCACGAGCAGTTGAGCCAAACAGGGCCAGTCACCGCACACGGCGGGTGTTTATTCTAGCTATCTTTAGGAAGTCGGGTTCAAGGGATCCCTGGCCGTCCAAAAGCCGTTGAGAAACTATGGCCACTTTAAACCAGATATAAGACACTCTCCAAGGGATCCTCGCCACTACCCAAGCGCTCTGCGCCGCCGGCGCGTTCGCGACAGTGTTGCGTAGCAATAACGATGTAACAAGCCGTAGTCTGGCCAGAGTGGATCCCGTCAGAGGGGGTTTCCAACTGGATGAAAACGGCGGCGTTGCTCCTGAAGTTAGGGTTAGCAGGGAGAATCGGAGAGACTACGCTTTAGTTTCTGTAAATTGTCAAGCAGTTGGGGCATGTCACTTTGGATGATACTCCACAAAACGTCGTTGTCTAGAGCAAGATAAGCATGAATGATACGGTTACGAGTGGCAATGAGTTGTCGCCAAGGAATATTTTCGTTCTGGTTACGGACTTCTGCAGGAATGTGAGTGGCTGCCTCACCAATCAACTCGATGTTTCTCAAGGTCGCATCATAGGTTCGGCGATCCCGTTCAAAGTCTTCTTGAGTGTACCCCTCTGTGTATTCAAGGACTCGCTTGGCAAATTCAATCATATCATCTAGGTAGAAACGCCATTCACGGGACATAGATTGCTTCTTTTTCTATCAATGGACGAAGTTCGGGGCGTAGAGCCTTGTCGGTCACAAGGTCTAGGGGGCATCCAAGTTTGTCTTCCAAGTAGAAGAGCAGACCGAAGTAACGCTTGGAGTCGGCTTTACCAATAAATTCAACTAGGATATCGATGTCGCTGCCGGCTTGATCCTCGCCACGAGCAGTTGAGCCAAACAGGGCCAGTCGCCGCACACCAAATTGCTTTTGAATCTCGGCAAATTGCTCGCCGAGCAATTGCAATACTTGTTGTTTCCTCATGGCTGGTCAGATTGGATCATTCACTTGTCAACTCTCCAAGTGGGAACACAGGTTGGCCGCTTGTTTTGATCTTCCAGGCTCACACAGGCAGGTGTTTATTCTAGCTATCTTTAGGAAGTCGGGTTCAAGGGATCCCTGGCCGTCCAAAAGCCGTTGAGAAACTATGGCCACTTTAAACCAGATATAAGACACTCTCCAAGGGATCCTCGCCACTACCCAAGCGCTCTGCGCCGCCGACGCATTCGCGACAGCGTTGCGTAGCAATAACGATGTAACAAACCGTAGTCTGGCCAGAGCGGATCCCGTCAGAAGCGGGTCTCGAACTCCAGGGAAAGGACGTTGTTGCCCTCGAGGTCGGTGGTGGCACGGGTGAGGGTTTGGTCGTTGAGGCGGTAGCGGGCGCTGTAGCGGGTGGGCTGAAAGGGATCCGTCAGGTTGCGCTGCACCGAGATGGAAGTAGCCGGCCCCAGATCGCGGGCCACCTCCAGCGCCAGGCCGACTGAGGAGCGTCTGGGGGCACGGGTATCGACCTGGGGAACGGGGCTGAGGCGAACCTCATCCAAGCCGAGGGTGTCCCGCAGCGTCTCCAACACATCGTTAAGCAAAGCCGTTCCCGCCAGCCCGGCCACCCCTGCTTCGGGGTTGAGTTGGGCCAAAGCTGTTCCCCCCAACAGGGCGACGATCTCTTGGGGGGAGCGGCTGGGGCTGCTGGAAAGGGTCAGAACGCCGTTGCGGGGATCCGCAGCCGCAAGCTGGCTGGCCCGCCCGTTGACGTTGGCAAAGATCTCGATGCTCTGCTGCGATCCCGGCAGGTTGCGGTTGGTGTCGAAGGGGGACAGATCCTGGGGAAAGCGATAGACCTCGAAGGCTTGGGTCACCAGGCGCAGGTTTAAGAAAGGATCGAAGGGGTTGTCCAGGTCAAAGGTGGCGGTGTTGGGGCGGGAGCGATCCAGGCGAAAGTTGGCAATGGGCAGGCTGACGCGGCCTCGCTCCAGGGCGATGGTGCCCGCCGGACGCAGGTCTTGGGGAGTGCCGAACAGGCGCAAGCTGCCGCTGGCGTGGAATTCAAACAGGTTGGGCCGCTGCACGCGGATCCCGGGCCCCAAAACCAGCTCCAGGCCGTTGAGCCGCGGCTGCCAAAAGGGATCCGCCTGAGTCGAGTCTGCGGGAGCTGCCGCCGCTTCCCCTTTTTCAGGGCGGGGGCTGGCATCTACGATCCCTTGGGAGACCTCCAGGCGCCCCTCGAGCAAAGGCCGCAGCAGCAGGCCGCCCACCACCACCTCCCCCTGCAGGCGGCCTGTGTAGAGGTTGGGCAGGGTGAGCTGGATCCCTTGCAGTTGCAGCGTTAGGGGTGGCGAGGTCTCGTCCATCTGCAGGGCGCCGCGGGAGTTGACGGGCAAAAAGCCGTTGGCCAAGAGGGATCCGCCCCCCAACTGGCCCTGCAGCTCCCGCACCTCCAATTGGTTGAGGTTAAAGAAAATTTGGCCGGTCAGGTCGGTGATGGGCTCCGGCAGGGCGGCCAACTTGAGGATCCCGGAGCTAAGGCTGAGGTTCCCCTGCAGGCTGGGCTCTCGCAAGCTGCCGCGGATGGCCAGCTCCAGTTGGCTTTGGCCCCCTTCCCAGCGCACCTGGTCGGTGAGGAGGTTGATCAGGCGCAGGCCGCCATTCTCGGCTTGCAGGGTGAGGTCGATCTGATCCGATGCGGCCCGCACCTCCGCAAAGGGCAGGGTGTAGGGCACCAGGCCGGAAAGGCGGATCGGCTCGTCGCCGTTGGCCAGCAGGGCGCCCTCCAGGCGCAGTTGACCCTGGTTGTAGTCAAATTGTCCCCCCACCTCCCGCAGCGGCACCTGGTTGATCTGGGCGTTGACCACCGTCAGGGAGCCGCGGGCCCGGGGATCCCGCAGGTTGCCTGCCAGTTCCACATCCAGGTTGAGATCTCCCTGCAGCTCCAGCTCGTCCGGCAGGAAGCGATCCAGCAAAGCCAGAGGAAATGCTTGGATTTGCAGGGATCCCGACTGTTCCTCCAGGCCCACCTTGCCAGAGAACAGGGCCTGGCGTTCGCCACTGCGCAACAGCAGCGGCTGCAGCACCACCGCCCCTTCGACCAGGCTGCCGCTGGCGGTGAGGCTCTCGATGCTGAACTCCTGGGCCTGCCAATTCTGGCCCTCGAGCTGAAAGCTGACGCTGGGCCGGTTGAGGTTGCCGACCAGGCTGACGCTGGCCTGAAATTCCCCCTGCAGGCTGGTGGGCGGCGGGATGCGGGGATCCATACGGCTGGCCAGGGCCCCCAGGTGGGCGGCCAGGATCTGGGCGTAGTACTCCAGTTGTTGCAGCAGCGGATAGCCGGGCAGGCCGACCGGCTCTGTCTCTAACACAGCGGCAGGGCCCAAAGGTAGCAGCCGAAAACCGCGGCTGGTGATATCGCTCCACTCCCGCCACTTGAAAGTAGAGACGATATCTTCCAAGCGGCCTTGACGGGTGCTGATCTGCAGGTCGATTTGGGGAATGGGGACTTCCGAGGTGGGATCCAAAGCAGCCTGGAGAGAGGTTGCCGGCAGCTCCAAAGTGCCGCTGGCGGTGTAGAGGCTCTCGAACAGCTCCAGTTGGGCTTGGGCAAGGGTCAGGCGAGCGGGGCGGGAGTCGTCGCTGGGGCGATAATCGAAATCCACTGAGAGGCCCTGCACCGCGAGATCGCCTAGCCGCAGCCCCTCGACCGCAGCTCGACCTCGAGCGGCGCCACTGGCCAGGTCAAGCGCCACCTCCCCATTGAGGGTTCCGCCCAGGCCAGCCCAGGGCCCGGCAGCCAACCCTCCCAGCAAAGCCAGCGGCAACTGGCTTGCCGTCACCTGCAGTTCATCTTGCTGGCGTTGGCCGCGCACTTCCGCCTCGCCCCGCCGCACCTGGAATTGCACAGGCCGAAACTGGGGATCCAACTGCAGCGCCAGCCGCTCCCGCGCCCCCACTAGCTCCACCGCCGTCCCCTGGGCAGACCAGCTAAAGGGCCCGGCCAAGTCGGCAAAGGCCACCTCCCCCACCTGCAAGCCGCGCAACTGCGCCTCGCCAGCCACCTGCAGGTTGTCCGGAGAGCCGCGGATCTGCCCGGATCCCTGCAGCACCCCCTGCAGCAGTGGCGGCAGGCCGGGCACTTCCGCCAGGGGGATCCCGTCAGCGGCAAAGCTCAGGTCCAGGGATCCCACCTGCAGCGTCTGGGGATCCACCGGGATCTCTCCCTCTACTCTGGCCAAGCGGGCGGTGTCGGCCAAGATCTCTGCCTGCTGGATACGCAAGCCAGATCCTTCCCAAGCTACCTGGCCGCGGATGCCGTCAACCCATTGCACTCCCCTCTCTCCCAAAGGCTGGGACAGGGCTAGCGACCCTTGCGCCCGCAACGCCGCCAGGAAACCCACCTCCGCCGCCTCCCCTGTGTCCACCTGCGCCATCAGCTCACCAGAGAGGGATCCCGGCCACTGCGGGTTAAAAAAGGCCAGCGGCAGATCCTGGGGAGCCACTTGGGCTTGGACTTGCCCTCCCGCCCACCGCCCCGCCACCTGGGCCCGGCCCCCGCCCAGCTCCAACACCGCCTGCGGCACCTGTACCGCCCACCCCTCGGCCTCGGGCAAGATCTGCAGCTGTCCTCTGCCGGCAATCTCTCCTCCTTGGGTTGTCCAGGTGGCCTCCACCTGGGGCCGGGATCCCGCCAGCGCCACCTGCACCTGGGCACTTACCGGCCCCAGCTCGCCCCGCCGCGGCAGGTTGAGGTCGTAGAGAGCCAGCACCTGCTCTACATCGGCCCCGGTGACCTGGAGATCGAACCGGCCTGCTAAGCCGGCAGCCCATTGCAGTTGTCCGGATCCCTGGATCCGCCCGCCGGCGGCCTTCAGGTCGATTTCCTCAAAGGCCAAGGTTTGATCGGCCAAGCGGAAGCCAAAAGCATATTCCGGCACCGGCAGGCGATCCACCCGCCCCGGCGAGATCCCTCGCAACTGCCCTTGGATCTGCGGCCCATTCAGCGGCCCGGTGACCCTCAGGGATCCCGCCACCACCCCTTCCGCCGGCAGCTCAACGTTGAAAGTCTCCTGGATCTGCTGCAGGCTGGCCGGGGCAATAGCGGCTTGCAGATCCAATCCCTCCTTGTCGCCGAAGACAATGGAGCCGTTGAGATCTTCAAAAGCAAGCTGGCCAAAACGACCGCTCACCCCCTGCAGTTCCAGCTCCTCTAGGGTAAAGCGAACGGAGCCCTTCACCTCTTCAAAAGGATGGGGCAACCTCTCCAGCCCCAGCCGCGCCTGCTGAACCTGGGCTTGCCCCGTCAACTCCCAAGGGCGTTCTCCTCCCCAGAGGACTTGCAGATCCAGACTGGCTTCCCCTTCCACCTCAGTCAAGGGCGCCGCCGGCAAGACGCTGGGCAGCAGCTCCAAAGGCAGGCGCCGAGCGGCCAGCGTCACCGAGCCAGAAGCCTGGGCGAAATCCGCCACCCCCCGGAGCTGCAGGGGGTAGCCCCCTTCCCCCTCCAGAGAGCGCAGCGCCGCCGAGAGCTGGAAACTGGCCCGACCCCCTCCCTCCTCCCCCGGCGGGGCACTCAGCCACACCTGCGCCTGGCCCTGCAACTGCTCAAACCGGCGCCGCTCTCCCACTAAGGGAATAGCCGTCAGGGATCCCCCCTGCAAACGGATGTTCAGCCCCTGCAAGGGCAGGGATCCCTCGCCTTCTGGCAGTTGAAACTGCACGTCTGCCCAGCCGCGATCCAGCGTCTCCATCAGCAGCAGTTGCGGCTGATTCAGGGTAATATTGAGCACCCACTCCCCCGTCTGCAGCCAGGTCCAGAAGTCGGGGCTGAGGTCGATGGAGCCGATGCTGGCCAGATGTTCGATGTGGCTTTCCCCTAGCCTCACCTGCCAAGGGGCTACAAACCTTACCTCCCCCAATTCCACCTGCCGGCGCATCGCCTGCGAGAGGGTAGCTTCCACCTGGGGCAGCACCCGATCTTGAAAGTAGGCCCCGATTCCCCAGGCAGCCCCAAAAGCGGCAGCCGTCAAGCCCAAACCCAGCCCCGCCCCCATCCAGGTGCCGGGGGGAAGGGAAAAGCGTCGCCGCTGCCCCTCTTGCTCCTGCCGATCCTCTCCCAACGCTCGCCCCTCAGGGATCCCAACCACCCCACTTGAGAAGCCCTGTCTGGCCCGCAGGCCGGCCTCCTTGGGGAACATCAAAAACTGCCCCCATCCTACCCAAGGACTCCCGCCTTGCCACGAGGGGCCAAAAAGCAGGGATCCCTGCCCCCAGCCGCAATCCCCTGCCCGCGGAAAAATACCGTCTCGCCAAGGGAGTAGGGATGCTAAGCTATCTCCACGCCCGAGATCGGGCCTCAACCCTCTGTCGAGATAGATAAAAGGAGAAAAGCCATTCCGGAACCTCTGTCTCTGACGGTCAGCTTGCGCGGCAGCCACGAAGCGCTGGAGAACTGCCAGGTCTTTTACCTGACGGGCCTTCTGGATGCCTTTTCTGAGCCGGTCTTCGTTAAGGTGGTCACCAAATACCTAGAAGAGGGATCCCCCAATCTCATCCTGGATTTGACGGGGATCGACTTCATCGATAGCTCTGGCGTCGGTGCCCTGGTGCAATTGGCCAAGCTGGCCCAGAGCCGTGGGGGCATCTTTCAGGTGGTGAGCAACCCCCGCATCACCCAAACAGTGAAACTGGTGCGGCTAGAGAAGTTTTTGTCCTTGCGCAACTCGCTCCAAGAGGCCCTCGATCATCTGGCCGCAGAAGGTGGGGGACGTCCAGAGCCTGACACTCGCCCCGACGCCGCCGAGGCAAGGCCTGAGGGGCCAGACGGCCAAGCTTCCTGAGCTGGCGGACAAGCTCCACCATGGGCCTGGGGACTTTTTGGGGCATTAGCGCCGGGGCCGGGGATCCCGAGTGGCTCACCCTCAAAGCAGCCCGCATCCTCGGCGCCGTCAGGTGGGTGGCCTGCCCCCAGAACGCCGCCGGCCAGCCAGGCCTAGCTTACCAAATCGTGCGCCCTTGGCTGCGACCGGAACAAACCCTGTTGCCGCTGCATCTGCCCTTTGTTACCCAAGTCGAGCTGCTGCAGGCGGCCTGGCAAGCGGCTGCCGAGCAACTGGCCCCGCCTCTGGAGCGGGGAGAAGATGTGGCCTTTGTCTGCGAAGGGGATGTGGGCCTCTACAGCACCTTTGCCTACCTGTCCCAAGCCCTGCGGCAGCGGATCCCCGACTTGCCCATCCAGGCCATACCGGGGGTGTGCTCTCCTCTTGCCGCCGCTGCCGCTCTGGGATCCCCTTTGGCGCTCGGCTCCGAGAAATTGGCGATTTTGCCTGCTCTTTTTGCCCTGACGGAGCTGGAGAAGGCCTGCACCTGGGCCGACGTGGTTGTGCTGATGAAAGTGGCCCCCGTCTATCCTCAGGTTTGGCAGTGGCTAGCGGCAAGAGGTTGGCTACAGCAGGCCAGCTTGGTGGTTTGGGCCGGTTGGCCCCAGCAAGCTCTCTTCCCCACCCTAGAAGGATTGGCCGACTATCGCCCCCCCTACTTTTCCCTGCTGATCCTGCGCTCTCGGCCCCGGAATTGAAGTTCTCCCCGACACCCGCCTGAAGGGGGAGGCCCACCGAGGCCGGGTCGAGTGGTCTCGGTCAAATCCTCGGCTGAGCTGGGGATCCAGCCCCCCTGCTTTCTGGAAAGTTTCTAAAAAGTAGACCTTTCTTCTGGAAAAGGGCAGAGGATCCGACTGCAAGATCTACTGGAGACCTATGTTGAAGAAATATGGGAAGAACGATTAAAGAAATGACCTAGACTGTTAAGAACAGTTGCCAGCCATTGTAGAGGGATTTGACCCAAGCTAGATTAGAAATGTAGTGATTCAAGCAAGGAGGATAATATCTCAGCTTCATCTCAAAGGCGAGACACCAGCCTGCAATCTGCCCAAGCTCAAAGCTTCCTGTCGGTTAACGTTTTGATCCAATCTCGTGCAAACTTCCGATCCGTTGCGCCGGCAGGTTTCTATAGCAAGCGGTTGTCTTGCCCAGAGGAGCACCTGGCACCTACGACAGGTTTTCTTCCGAAGAAGGGACATGGGAGCTAAATCAAATAGCGGTCGGGTCTGTTGAGGTCAGCCGCTGCAACGATAAGGGGTCGTTTACCTCTGGTGAGATGGCAAGATGGCGAGCGGTCTTACCCGTTTAAGGGATGCCGGCCTGCTATTTCGAGTCTCCGTTTAGGATCAAGGAAGAGGTGGAAAACCGATGCTCGGTCGGGTTCAGGTGCTCCCCCCTGCAGACTCTGGCGAATCAGGACTCTGCTCAGTAGAGCAAGGGCTGCGGGCTTTAGCAATTTTGGGTTCGCCCAGTTCATAGTTTCACGCTCGCTTGGAGGAGGTTTTTATGCTTGCCTTTCTCTCGAAAATTGCTAGAGCAGTTATCCGCGTGTTCACGCCTGCCAAGTCTGATCTGGTTGAAGTAGGTTACCAGCCCATTACCGATGATGTCTATCGCGCCAAAGGCTCAGCTCGCTATGCTGGGGAGCTGTAGGGCACAGTGCGAGAGCGGGTCAGGTTTTGGCACTTCAACCCTCGGGAGCAGAGCTTCAAAAGTTGGTTCGTCAGGTGGCTGTTCTACTCTCCCCGTCAATTGAGCAGAGGGGGGTGAGCTCAGAACAATCGAATAAGTGAAGAGACAGCTAAGTTTGGATGCAGGTGACGTGCATGGGGGTGGGTGGTTTCCCCTCCACTCAAGTTTTGTCGGTTCAGTGGCGGTGCCGGTGGGGTTGCCGCCACTTCTTGTTGGCTGCGAGCTGCTTGCCGCTTCTCTGCGAAAATAGCAAGGACGCTTGCAACAGATGCTTGAACGCCCTGTTTTCCTCTGTGTTGCCCTCCCTCGTGGTCTATCCCGTCACGCTAGGTGATTTGGAGCCCGTGGCGGAGGTTCTCGCCCAGGTCTTTTACCCGCCCTTGGGTCCGCAGCGCTGGCTCCACCCGATTCACAAGTTGGGCATCCGCGAGGATTTGCGCCTCAAGCTGGCGGCCAGGGATCCGCACTACTGCTGCCTGGCGGCTGCGGTGGGATGCGAGGTGGTGGCCACTGCCGAGATCTCCTTGCGGGCGATGGCCCATGGGAAGTATCCCTATCTGGCCAACTTGGCGGTGTTGCCCCCTTGGCGGCGGCGCGGGATCGCGCGGCAGCTTTTGCTCAGCGCCGAAGGAGTGGTGCAAGGTTGGGGCTATCACCAGTTGTATCTGCACGTGGTGGAAGACAATCTGGCCGCCCGGCAGCTCTACGCCCAACTGCGCTACACTCCCATCCAGCGCACCTCTCAACTTTGGCATTGGTTGGGGATCCCACCCCAGCTTTTGCTCTGCAAGTGGCTGCCGTGAAGTTATGTAAACTAGAGCTAGAAAGCTGGAGAGGTGTTGCAGTGGTTATCGAGGAAGGGGGCAGGAGCTGGCGCTGGTTGGGCCTTGTGGGGTTGTTTACGGCTTTGCTGGTGAGCTGGGCAGGGGTTCAGCCCGCTTTGGCCCAGTGGGGCACCACCCCCCTGCCGCAGATCGGGGCGCCGGCGCCGGAATTTGAGCTGCCGGATCAGTCGGGCCAGGTGCGGCGGCTGGCGGATTTTCGCGGCAAGTGGGTGGTGCTCTACTTCTATCCCCGCGACTTCACTGCCGGGTGTACCATCGAGGCGCGCCGCTTCCAGCAGGATCTGCCCAAGTTTCGGACGCTGGGAGCGGAGATTGTGGGCGTGAGCGCCGACTCGGTGGACTCGCACCGACGGTTTTGCTCGGCAGAGGGGCTGCAATTTCCTCTGCTTTCGGATCCTGAGGGCACGGTTAGCCGCGCCTACGGCTCCTGGACGGGGGAGATGGCCCTGCGCAACACTTTTTTGATCGATCCTGAGGGGATTCTGCGGGCCATCGACCCGATTGTCAACCCCTCTCGGCACAGTGCCGAGGTCTTGGCCCAACTGCAAGAGCTCGCCCAGGCTGGCTAGTCCTGGGGGCCAAAGGTCTGCTCGAACTCCTGCAGCAGCTCGTCGATCTCCTCCAAGGCTTGATTGACATCGACCCGCAAGCTGCCCAGGTCTGGCTTTTCCAAAAGCTTGACCAAGGTGGGCCGGCGCTCGCGAATGCGCTTGATGCGCTCTTTGAAGGCGGCAATTGCAGCTGTGTCCATGGCTAGAGAGATTATTTCAACTCCTCCAGACTATCGCTTTCCCACCCGGATTGTCGCCCACCGCGGGGATCACACCCACGCCGAGGAGAATACCCTGGCCGCTTTTGCGGCGGCCATCGAAGGCGGGGCCGACGGGATCGAGCTGGACGTGCGCCGCAGCCGCGACGGGATCCCGCTGGTTTTTCACGATGCCGAGCTGGAGGGGCAGCCGCTGGCGGCGCTCACTTGGGCGGAGATCCGCGCCCGCAAGCCCACGATCCCCAGCTTGGAAGAAGCGCTGCTCCACGTCAGGGGCAGGATTGCCCTCGATATCGAGCTGAAAGAGGCGGGCTACGAAGAACAGATCCTCGCCCTCATCGGCAAGCTCTTGACCCCTGCAGAGTGTGTGATCACCTCTTTTTTGCCCCAGGTGGCGCAACGGGTGAAAGCCCTTCTGGGAGGGGCTGCCCCCCAGGTTGGCCTGTTGGTGGAGGCGCAGCCGGAGGGAGAGAAGGGATCCCTCTTGACCTACTGCCGCGAGGTGGGAGCGGATTTTCTCGCCCCCCATTACTCTTGGCTGGACCTGCCGTTTTTGGCGGCGGCGGCCCAAGCCAGGATCCCGCTCTACGTCTGGACGGTCAACGATCCGGAGATCATGGCCTTCTGTTTGCGCCCGTCTGGGGAGGAGCCGCCGGTGCGGGGGCTGATCACCGACCACCCTCAGTTGGCGCTGCAAATTCGCCGCCAGCTCTGGCTGGCCGCAGAAGACTAAACCATGGGCACAAATTGCACTGGGAAGGCCCCCTTTTGCACCACCCCCTCCGGGGTTTTGTGGAGGATCAGCAAGGATTGGAATCCCTGGCTTTCGCCCACCGGCACCACCAGGGTACCTCCCACCGCCAGTTGATCCAGCAGCAGCGTCGGCAGGGTTGGGGGGGCTGCCGTCACCACGATGGCGTCGTAGGGGGCGTGTTCCGGCCAACCCTGATAGCCATCTCCCTGGCGCACCTCCACGTTGCGGTAGCCCAAGGAGGCCAGGGTTTGCTGAGCGCGGGCGGCCAAGGGAGCCAGCCGCTCCAGGCTATATACTTGCCGGGCCAGCTCGGCCAAAATGGCCGCCTGATAGCCGGATCCGGTGCCGATTTCCAGCACCACCGACTCAGGGGTGAGGCGGGCCGCCTCAGTCATAAAGGCGACAATATAGGGCTGAGAAATCGTCTGGCCGTAGCCAATGGGCAGCGGGCAATCCCTGTAGGCGCGCTCCCGCAGCTCCGGGGGAACGAAAAGGTGGCGCGGCACCTTGCGCATTGCCTCCAGCACCCGGGGATCGCGGATCCCTCGCTGCAAGATCTGCTCCCTCACCATCCGCTCCCGTTGGCCAGCCCAGGGATCCATGCCACTATCGCCGGCACAGGACTGAGGAGCGCCCAACTCGGCAGCCGGGATCCCAGCCAAGGAGTCAGAAGTCCTCTTAAAAAGAGACGAGAACAACTTTACCATTGGCGCACAACCTCCAAAGCTAACAGCTTGCCGGGATTTTCCGGGAACGCTGCGCCGTCACTTGGGATCCCTCAACTCGATCCTGGCCTACTTTCCAAAAGACTTCCAGCTTTAATCAGGCTTTTTCCCCTACCCCTTCCCGCAAGGGGATGGAAACTCCTCTTGTGCACGACTTAGCCGCAAGGATCTACCGGCTACAGCTAGCCCTTAGCAAGGTGGGGCCGTGGGGTGGTTTAGCGGTGTCTGTCAAACCAGCGCATCAGCATCGCCGCTAGGCGCTCAGGGTTGTGACGCACCAAGCCGGTCTCAGGATCCTCTTGCATGACGTTGGCCAGAACTGCCCGGCAACCTAGGTAGGCCAGCTTATCCGGATCCAGCACCACAAACTCAGAGCCATTGCGGCGGTAATGCTCCAAGGCGCGGAGAGAAGGGGGCTCCCGCTGTACCAGGACACCATCGAACAAGCGCACGCCCGCCACCCGATCCAGGGCCATGACGTGATCCCCAACGGTGTAGCCGTCGGTTTCCCCTGGCTCGGTCATAATGTTGCACACGTAGATGTGGGGCGCCATGTTCTTGGCCAGAGCTTCCACAATCTCCGGGATCAACAGGTTAGGGATGATGCTGGTGTAGAGGCTACCCGGCCCCAGCACCACAAACTCTGCCGCCTCGATGGCCTCGATCGCCTCGGGCAAGGCAGGAGGGTTGGGCGGGTCGCAGCCAATGCGGCAAATGCGCCCCCTGGCTTTAGCGATGTTGGACTCGCCCACCACGCGGCGGCCATCGCTCAACTCCGCCCAGAGGGTGACGTCCGCCAGGGTGGCCGGCAGCACCCGTCCCTGAATGGCCAAGACCTGCGAGGTGGCGGTGATGGCCCGAATCAGGTCGCCCCCGGTTACGGCGGTGAGGGCGGTGATGAACAGGTTGCCGAAGCTGTGCCCGCTCAGACCTTCCCCAGCCTGGAAGCGGTATTGAAACAGCTCCGTGAGCAGCTTTTCTTCGTTGGCCAAGGCGGTGAGACAGTTGCGGATATCTCCAGGGGGCAACACGCCGATCTCCCGCCGCAAGCGCCCTGAGGAGCCGCCGTCATCGGCCACGGTGACAATGGCGGTGATGTTGGAGCTGTAGTGCTTCAACCCCCGCAGCAGGTTGGAAAGGCCGGTGCCGCCCCCCAGCACCACGATGCGAGGGCCACGACTCAGACGTCGCCGCGACAGGAGCTTATCCACCAGCGCCTCGTCTCCTTCTGGGATCAGCACATCTTCGATGGAGCGCATGGCGCTGCGAAAGCCCAGCACCACCATCACCAAGCCGATCCCGGTGACCAAGGGGCCGCTGATGTTGTTGGGGATCCAGGTGGTGATCAGGCGCAGGGTGATGTCGATTAATCGCTTGAGGCGAAAGATGGGGGTCAGCTCTGTCCAGATGGCGATGCCCAGCACCATCAGCAGCACGCCCCCCACGGCTAGGGTGAGCCAGCGCTTGACCGCCAGACCAGGGAAGAGCCATTTCCAGCCATTTCCCGGCCAAGTGGCCTGGCGACGGCGAGGCCCCCACACAGTGGACTTGTTGCTGGGCGCGGGCTTAGTCATGGGGAGGTGCAGGAACGTCGGCCAAAGGGATCCTAACCTGTTGCTGTTCTACGCCAGCGGCAGGGGGTGGCGGGCCAAAGCGGGCCTCCAGCTCCCGCTGCGAATCCAGCAAATGGCGGTGCTGCACCTGGATGTTCAGGGCAGGCAGGGCAGGGTTGTCGGTGGGGACAGCCCAGGGCCGCAGATCTTCAGCCAGGCGCTCCACCAGAGCCACAGAGCGGTGTTGCCCGCCGGTGCAGCCGATGGCCACGGTCAGGTGAGGCCGTCGTTCTGCTCGGTAGTGGGGCCAGAACGCCTGCACCAGAGAAAAGATCTGCCGGTAGGTGGATTGGGTAACTGGATCCGCAAAGAGGAACTCCTGCAGAGGCGGATCCTGGCCGGTCAAGTGGCGCAGATGGGGCTGAAAGAAGGGATTGGGCAAAAAGCGCACGTCGAACAGCAAGTTGGCATCGGGGGGGGCACCGTACTTGAAGCCGAAGCTGACCAGCCTCAGGTTGAGCGGCTGTGGGATCCCGTGGACCAGGGCTTGTAATTGCTGCCGCAGTTGCTGGCTGTTCAGCTCAGACGTATCCAGGAGGTGGGTGCAGCGCTCCCGCACGGGGGCCAGATCGCGCACTTCCTGCTCAATGGCCTCCAACAGGCCAAGGCCAGGGCGGTGAGGGTGGGGGCGGCGGTGGGCGCTGAGACGGTTGAGCAATACCAGGGGACGAGCCTCCAGAAAGAGGAAAGGGATCCCTTGCGCTTGCCGCCAGCGGTCAAAGGCAAGGAACTGCTCCCGATATTCCGGGGTGTGGAGGTTTAGGCTCACCGCTAGAGCAGGGTGGCGAGGCCGGATTGCCTCGATTAAATAAACGGCCTGGTCAGGCGGGATCCCTTCCAAGCCGGTGTAGCCCAGTTGTTCCAATTGCTGGATGGCCAGGGTTTTCCCGGATCCCGTCAGCCCGGCAATAACGAGAACAGGCGAGGTCGCGGCGGTCGGTCTAGTCGCTTGATCGTCCATGCAGCCTATTCTAGGGCGAGGGGGAGCCGAAAAACCGGATGCCAGGCGCTCAAGTCTGGGAGGCTGTTGCGGCTTCTCTGTCCGTTTTCTCCGCCGGCCCCGGGAGGGGGGCGCTGGGGCAGAGATCGGCCAGAAAACACTGTTCGCAAAGGGGCTTGCGGGCGGTGCAAATGGCCCGCCCATGCTCGATCAGGCGAATGGACCAATTTTCCCAGTCGGCTTGCGGCAACAACTGCATCAGATCCCGCTCGATGCGCACGGGATCCTCGTGCTCGGTGAGGCCGAGGCGACGGCTGAGGCGCTTGACGTGGGTATCGACAGTCACGCCAGCGTTGATGCCAAAGGCATGGGCCAGGACCACATTGGCCGTCTTGCGGGCCACCCCCGGCAGAGTGAGCAGCTCCGGCATGGTGCGGGGCACCTGGCCGCCGAAGTCCGTCACGATCTTGCGGCAGGCCTCTTGGATGTGTTTAGCCTTGTTGCGGTAGAAGCCGGTGGGACGGATCAGGGCCTCGATCTCCTCCCGCGGCGCCGCCGCCAGCGCCTGGGCATCGGGAAAGCGGCGAAACAGCTCCGGCGTAACTTGGTTGACTCGCTCGTCGGTGCACTGTGCAGACAAAATGGTGGCCACCAGCAGTTGCAGCGGCGTTTCGTAGTGGAGGGCACAGGTAGAGT
>NZ_JANSHG010000031.1:0-18769 GCF_047461555.1 Synechococcus sp. WC101 | reverse complement strand
GAAAGTTCTGGAAAGCGTCTAGAGAGAAGGGGCGATCGCTCTCAAAGGCCAGGGAGTTAAAACCATCGACCTCGATGTGGCTGCGGTGCGAGTGGCCGTGATCATGGCCGTGTTCGTGGTCATGCTCATGGTCATGCTCATGGTCATGCTCAGCGTCGGGAGCCTCCTCCTGGGGCAGAGAGCTGGACTGAAACAGGTCTGTATCCAGGATCAGCTCTAGGGGCACTGCGCTGTTGACCGTGCGCAAAATGCGGGCATCTTCCTTGATCTCGCGAATGCGTTTTTCCAGGCGCTCGATCTCCGCCGGCTCAACCAGGTCGGTTTTGTTGAGGAGAATGACATCCCCATAGGCAATTTGGCTGTAGGCCACGTCACTGTTGAACAGATCAGGAGCGAAGTTGCTGGCATCCACCAGGGTGATGATCGAATCCAGCCGTGTCAGATCCCGCAGTTCTGGCCCCAAAAAGGTGAGGGCAACCGGCAAGGGATCCGCCAGTCCTGTGGTCTCCACCACCAGGTAGTCGATTTTGTCGGAGCGCTCCATCAGGCGCAGCACACTCTCGACAATGTCGTCGCGGATGGTGCAGCAGATGCAGCCGTTGTTGAGCTCTACGAGGTCTTCTTCGCTGGAGACAATCAGCTCGCCGTCGATGCCAATCTCCCCAAATTCGTTGACCAGCACCGCTGTGCGCATCCCTTTCTGGTTGCGGAGAATGTGGTTGAGCAGAGTGGTTTTCCCGCTCCCCAGAAAGCCAGTGATGATGGTGACAGGCAAGCCTCGCTTGGGCACTTCAATGGTGGTGGTCATGGAGGAACCGCAATCTGCTAAAGAGGAGCCTTCCACTTTATCCTCATTGTAATGACGCTCTTTGAAGACTCGCTGCCCCAGCGGAGATGTTGAGGCAGCCATCTAGACGCTGTGGTTCCGACCTGAAGAGGGATCCCCGCTGCTTTCGGGGCGTTTGAGGTCGGCCAAATCGTTGAGGCGACGCAGGATCCCCCACCCCTGCAGAGCTTCCAGCAGGGCTTCCCGGACGACAGCCACGGTTTCTTGGTCAAGGGCGAGGCGGAGGTAGTCCACCGCTAGCCGCGTCTGCTCGGCATCCAGGTATGGCATCAAGCTCTGCAGCCGACGCACGCCCAGCAGCCGTCGGTAGGAGTCGGGGGAAGCGATGTCGCTGAGATCTCGCTCCAGTTGGGAACGCTGCCGCTCTTGGCGGCGGCTAAGCCACTCCCAAAACAGCAGCGCCAACAAGGCAAAGGTGGCTAGCCCCTGCAAAATGGCGCCCGTGGCCAGCCAGCGCTGGCTGGATTCTGCCCAGATGGAAACCACGATGTAGGTGCCCAGAGCGGCGCCTGCCCCCCCGACAACAGCAAGCAGCAGGGAGCGATCGGCTTGGCGAAACCAGGCTTGCAACTCCTGCCAGCGGCGGCTGAACTCAGGGCTGCGCGCAGCATACAGCCCCAGCATTGCCCCACTGCCCACAGCTAGAGAAAGAGCTAGCCGCCAGTGCCAAAAAGCCAGCCCCGCCAAGGCCAAGCCCGACAGGGCCAAAACCCGCCATTGCGGCCCCGAGAGTAGCCACAGGGCCACCTGGGATCCCCTCTCCACTGCCCCTTTCTGAACTCGCTGCAGATATTCCCGCCAGGATCCCTGTCCGGAAGAGGGGCGACCCGATCCATCCTTCACCGCTGGCAACTCCCCCAACTTCGTCCCATCTGATCCTTGTCAAGACAGGCCAACGCTCTCTCACTCAATAATTATGCTCTGCCGGCGGAGCTGAGATAGGCTTTCCACCCCTGAGTTTGCAACTGGGCGTTTTTCTCTTGCACCGCTTGCTTGAGGCTTTCCCGGTAGGCCAGCACCCGTTGTTGCAGGGCGGGATCGCCGCTGGCCAAGATCTGCACGGCCAAGAGTCCAGCGTTGTAGCCATTGCCGATGGCTACAGTAGCCACCGGGATCCCCTTGGGCATTTGCACGATCGAATATAGGGAGTCCAGCCCCTGCAGAGATTGGCTGAACACCGGCACCCCGATGACCGGCAGAGGGGTAAGGGAGGCTACCATCCCCGGCAGATGGGCCGCCCCGCCGGCGCCGGCGATAATGACGCGGATCCCTTGGATATGGGCGCGGCGGGCAAAGTCCACCATCGCCTCCGGGGTGCGGTGGGCGCTGAGGATCTGCAGTTGGTAGGGGATCCCAAACTCCTCACACACCTGGGCAGCGGGTGCCAGGGTGGGCAGATCGGAATCGCTGCCCATTAGGATGGCGACGAGAGGGGAGACTTCCATGAGCGGCTGGCCCGTCGTAGCCGATCCATGATCGCATAACCTAGGCCAGTGACAACTGGTGGCGGTTCAGCCAACAGCAAGGTGGCCGCTCCCTCATCCAGGCGGCGCAGGCTGGCAAAGAAGGCGTGGGCCGCCGAGTTGGGATCCGGGCCCAGACATTCTAGGGTAAAGGTGACCTCAGGACAGTGGCGGGAGAGGCTTTCTGCCAGCGCTTCTGGTTTGGCGGCGAAACTGAGAATGCCTAGGTGCGAGTGGCCAGTGGCCAAGCGCCGCAACTGTTGCCAATCCTCAGGCTGAAGCTGGGCAAAGGCAGTGGGCAAAAGCCAGATGGGCTTACCGGGAGCGTAGTGGCTGCTCAGTTGGCCGGGAGCCTCTGGACTCTCCTTGCCGTCTGGGGCAGGGGGAGAGCTTAGGGGCAAATTGAGGTGGGATTCCAAAACTTCCCGCGGGATCCCGCCAGGGCGCAACAGGGTGGGCGTGCCGTCGGGGCTGAGCTTGAGCACTGTCGATTCCAGGCCCACGCTGCACTCTCCCCCGTCCAAAATGTAAGGGATCCGCCCCGCCAACTCGGCATAGACGGCCTGGGCCGAGGTAGGGCTGAGGCGGCCAAAGCGGTTGGCGCTGGGGGCAGCCAAAGGCACCTGAACTGCCCGCAGCAAAGCCTGGGCCACGGGGTGGGCGGGCATCCGCAGCGCCACCGTGGGCAAGCCACTGGTGACGAGATCCGGCACCCGGGATCCCTTGGGCAGCACCAGCGTCAGCGGCCCCGGCCAAAAGGTGTCGACAAGGGATCCCAGGCGAGCGCGAGCGGCGGGAGTAAAAGCCTCCAGATCCACCAGCCAGCCCTGCAGTGTCTCTAGATCCAGCCCAGCCGGCAGATGCAGGATCAGGGGATTGAAACGGGGGCGCTCCTTGGCGGCAAAGATCTCTGCCACCGCCTGTTCGTTGAGGCCGTGGCCCGCCAGGCCGTACACCGTCTCTGTAGGTATGGCCACCAACTGGCCCCGCCGCAGCGCTTCAGCCGCCAAGGCAATGTGCTCAGGGGTGGGGGGGAGGATCTGCGTTTGCATGAGGGGTGGGGGAGCAGTCCCGAATCCATTGTCGGGCCTGGTAGAGGGCAATGTTAATCTGATCCCCAAACAGCAGCGCCAAGGAAGTGAGCCAAACCCACAGCAATAAGACAATAACTGCCCCCACGGCTCCGTAGACTTGGTTGAGCTGGCCGAAGTGCTCCACATAAACCCGCAGCCCCCACGACACCCCAACCCAAAGCAGGCTGGCCACAATCGCTCCTGGCCAAATCGGCATTTGGGGCCGGCGCAAGCTGGGGCCGAATCGGTACAGCACCCAACAGGAGACGACGATCATCCCCAACGAGATAGGCCAGGTGAGCGTTTCCCACAACTTCAGCGCCAGCTCCCGCCAGGGATCCAACTGATCCGGCCCGGCAACCCCCTCCGCTAGGGATTTCGCTTGGGCGGACAAGAAGCGGAAAAAGCTGGCACTGAACAAGAAGATCAAGCTGGCCAAACCGGTTAACCCCAGGGTAGCTAGCATCCAAACCATCGAGATCAGCTTGCGTCTCCAAAAGGGGCGGCGCATCTCCTGGGGGATCTCGTGGCTGAGATCCAAAGCCGTCATCACTGCTCCCAAGGCCCCAGAGGCAGCCCACAGGGTTCCTAAGAAGCTGAGGGAGAGCAAGCCTCGGTTTTCCCCAAAGCGGAGCTCTCGCGCATACCGTTCCAGAAGCACCAGGGCTTCTTGGGGGGCAATCTGCCCCAATTGCTCCATCAGGCGCTGAAAAGCTTGCTCAGAGGAGCCGACAAACAGCCCAATCCCGGTCAAGAGGGTGAGGATAAAGGGAAATAGGGCCAACATCGAGCTGTAGGCCATCTCGGAGGCTAGGCCAAACAGCCGGTAGCGCATCGCGTTTTCCCAGGCCAGCCGTAGTGTACGCCAGGCCAGCTCCCCTTGGCGACTCCACTCTCCCCATGCCCAGCGGATCCCTTGCAACTGCCGGAAGCTCGGCAGCGTCCCCAGCCGCTTCCCTAGCTTCATGGGCCCCTACCCCCTTGAGCCTAGCTCCCAGGATAATTCAAGGCCCTGCGCCTCTTGGCACAGAGAAGGGGTTTTGCCGGTCTCAGGTTCAGGGCTGGCTTCCTTCTTCAACATGGGTGTGCAACACCTTGCCGCGCAGGGTCCTGCCCAGCCAGGGAGTGGCCAGGGATCGCGAGCAAAGGGTGGCTGCCGAGACCGTCCAGGTATGGCCCGGATCGAACAGCACCCAGTCACTTCCGGGAGCTAGGCTGGGCGGCTCCAACCCCAGGCAGCGGGCCGGGTAGAGGCTGAGGGCCGACCAGAGCTGGAGCGCCGTCAGGGATCCCGTCTCTACCAGGTTCTGCCACAGCAGGGGCAGCGCCAGCTCCAGGCCTATGGCCCCAGGAGGGGCTTCGGCAAAGGGCAGGGTTTTCTCCTCGTAGGTGTAGGGGGCGTGGTCGGTGGCAATACCCAGGCTGCCGCTGCGGATGCCGGCGATGAGGGCCTCGCGGTCGCTGCTGCGGGGGAGAGGAGGCAAGAGGCGCAGGTGGGGATCGTAGCCGTGCTCCAAGACGGCTTCCTCCGCCAAGAGCAGGTGCATCCAGGTGGTGCTGGCGCTAACCGGCAGCCCCTCTGCTTGGGCCTGCTGGACAAGCTCCAGGCTGCGGGCTTGGCTGAGGCGCATCACATGCACCGGCGCCGGCGAAGGAACGCTGCGCACTACTTCCAGGAGACGGGCCAAGGCCGCGGTTTCGGCACTGGTTGGGATCCCCTTCAGCCCCAAGCGCAGCGCCCACACCCCCTCGTAGAGGCTGCCCGAGCCAGCCAGGCTGGGATCCCAGGCCCACACCAGCAGCGGCTTATTCCAAGGCCGCAAATACTCCAGCGCCCGCCGCAGTAGGGCCAACGACCGCAGCGGCTCTGATCCTTCAGTCCGGGCCACAAAGCCAATGGCGCCGGCGCGGGCCAGCTCTCCCCAGAGGCTGGGAGCTTCTTCCCGGTCACCCAAGCTCAAAGCAGCCCAGGGCAGCCAGCGGGAATCCCCCGCTCGGCGGCGGTAGCGGCCCACCTGCTCCGGCTCGTCCAGCACCGGGAAAGTTGCCGTTCCGGGCAGGGGGGCAGGGAGAAGACCCACTTGGGTAAACCCCCCTGCCAGAGCTGCTGCCCCCAGAGAGGCGAGGGTTTCGCGGCAGGGGGAGAGCTCTTGATCAGCGATCTCGCCACTGTGGGCGTACAGATCGATCAAGCCCGGCCCCAGCACCCAGCCAGCAGCCTCCAGGCGGGGGATGTCGGCAGGGATCCCCGCCGGCTCGGTGGCCCGGAGGCGGCCCTGCTGCAGCCACACGTCGGTCACCTCATCCCGCTGTTGCCAGGGATCCAACAGGCGCACCCCACGGAGGCAGAGATTGAGCAGGCTCAGGTCGGCAGGGAGGGTGGATCCCATCTTCCACCTCCCTAAAGCGCACCCGCTGTGGTGCAGTCGAAAATCTGGCCGGACAGGTGAGTGGTGAGGTTCAACACCTTGAGAACAGGGGTGCCGTCCTTTCCTTCCGGGTAGTCGATAACGGTAATGCCGCCATTGCCCTGCTTGAAGATCCAAAAGGCGTGGGGGGAAAGGCCGAACAACTGGCAGATGATCGCCTTGTTGATGGCGTCGTGGGCCACCACCACGGCCGTGCCTTCGGGAAATTGGGCGGCGGTGATGGCCAAAATCTCTTCCCAGGCCGAGCGCGTGCGATCCCACACTTGGTACAGATTTTCCCCGTTGGGCATTTGCACCGCGGCCGGATCCCGCTGCCAGCGCTCCAGCTCGCCGGGGTATTCGGCTTCCACCTCGCTCTGGAGCTTGCCCTCCCAGTCGCCGTGGCAGATCTCCTGCAGCTCCGGCATCGGGCGTAGGATCAGGTTGGGGTGGTTGCTGCAGATGGCGTCCGCCGTAGCCCAGGGGCGCTTCAGCGGGCTGGAAAAAGCCAGGTTCAGCGGCTGGTCGGCCAGAAACTCCGCCACCCTAGCTGCCTGCTCCTCGCCAGTGGCGTTGAGAGGAATATCGCGCTGCCCCTGAAAGCGCTGCTCCCGGTTCCATTGCGTCTCGCCGTGCCGCACCAGCAGGATACGCATCCCCTGCTTGCGTTTGGGCAGAGGCTGGCCCAGATGGGCAGTGATATTCAAAGATTCCAGTTGCGGCAGCGCCCCCAGGCCCTGGGGAAAGTTGAGAACGCTGATGGCGCAGTTATCTTGCCCAAGACGGTGGTAGTGAACCGGCCCCAAGCCAATGGCGGTGCTGACCAGGGCGCGGTTAATGCCGCTGTGTCCGACAACGAGAACGGTGAGGGGATGCCTTGGATCGGTTCTCCGATCAGAGGAGGCGGGGGGCACTGACTTCACTTGCTCGGCCAGCAGTTGCCAAAACTCCTGCGCCTGCTGCCAGAGATCCCGCACCGGAAAGCGCCCCTCCAGCTCCAGCTCGTCGGGACGGTGCCGCCATAGGTGGTAATCTTCTGGGTATTTCTCCTTCACCTCGGCAAAGGTCAAGCCCTCCCAAGCTGTCAGGTCGATCTCCCGCAGGTACTCGCTGATAAACAAAGGGATCCCCGCTCGCTCCTTGAGAATGATACGGGCGGTGTCGAGGGCACGGGAGAGAGGGCTGCAGTAGGCATAATCCAAGGGGATCCCGGCCAGAACCTCAGCTACCCGCTGTGCCTGCGCTTCTCCACCGGGGGTGAGGCGAGAGAGATCGGAGCGGCCTTGGATGCGATTTTCGACGTTGAAGGTGCTCTCACCGTGGCGCACGAGCAGGATGCGCAGGGCAGGCTGAGCCATTGTTTGCACGGACTTACTCAAGAACACCTTCTAGAGTATCGCCTAGAGTATCGCTGTTGGGCTGGGCTTGCCCTGCCAGTGGGGTTCTTTCTAGGGGTTGGGTCCCGGATTCTGGCCTCAACAGATCGGGCAGTCAAGTTTTCAATTGGGATGAGCCGCCCAAGCCACTGAGAAAACTCTGCCAGCTCTTCAGGAGCGGGAAGACGCGAACAAAGAGCAAGCCAGCTAGCCCCCCTATATCCCCCCTTGCGGCTGGGGCAGGAACCCTCTGGCTTGGCATAGGCTAGTTCAGGCGGCCACTGCGGCTTTTCCAGTCCAGCTTCTGATCCAGAAGAAACTCCAGATAAGGGAGATAGGCTTCATAGCTGTGCTCCCCAGAGCCGATTAAGTGAGTGGCATTGAGGTTCTCAATTCTGGGGTGGAACTCTTTGATCGGCTTGATCCCACAGGGGCTGCGGTTGAGGGAAGGTACTTTGAAGACGTAGGCCAGAACCAAATCGTCTTCATTGTAGATATTGACTAACTTTCCAGTGATATTTTCTACGTGTAAACTCCAGTTCTTATCGGCTTGTCTTCTAACGGCACCGCTGAGCAAGATAACATCTTTAAGACGTCGATCGGCAGTCTGTGGCCAACCGCACATGATGTAGTAGGCTACCCTCGCTCCCAAAGAAAACCCCATCAAGGTAATTTGCTTTTCTGGCAGAGCAGAGAGCAGGGGGTAGGCGTAGTCCAGTCCCACTTGCTTGGCCTTGGCTTTGTGAGCTTCCCAATGGGCAAGTAGTCCTACCCCTAGCTTCAGGGCAGATAAAGTCAAGTTTACAGGACTGGAAGCGTCCCACCAGAGGTAGTACAGGGATCCCCGCCATCCGGCACGTCGGAGCGTTTCCCACAACAGTCTTTTTTTCCAAGGTTGGGTTTCACCTTCGCTGAGAAAACGGTTGATGAAAACCAGGGCTTCGTCCCAGCCCCGGGAGGGCTCAATAGGGATCAGATAAGGCTCATGGTGGACAACTTCTTCAACAAGAGTTTCTGTAACCTTCTGGCCAACTTGGAAAGTGGCTTTGCCGGTTTCAGCAAGAATTTCTGCGGCTTTTTGGGTGGTCTCGATACCCGTACCAATGACAGTTTGCGCAACGGCCCCGCTAACCTGGCCGACAAACTTGCCTGTATCGAAGACTACGTCTACAACTTTTTCGCCAATCTGGGCAGGAGCTTTGAAGACCGCCTCAAAAATGTCTTGCATGGTCAATGACACCCCCTGAGAGCTGAGACCAGTATTACCCGCGCCGCATGGCGGTAACCCCCGTGGGATCCAGCACTTTGCCGCGCTCTACCTCGGCATGGATGAGGTAGCGATCGCCACACTCCATCCAACTTTTGACACGGCACTCCAGGTAAGCCAGGGCATCCAAAAGGATCGGGCAGCCATTTTCGGCAGTGGCCGTGGCCAGGCCGGCAAAGCGGTCTTCGCCAGGGCGTTGAGGCCGTTGAAAGTGTCGCTGCAGGCTGCTGCTTTTGCCCTCCCGCAGGATGTTGAGCACAAAGGCCGCTTGCGGATGGGTGAGCAGTTCTGCCTCGCTTTCCCTGCTCACGGAGAGGGTGAGGCCGGGGGGATTGAAGCTGGCCTGGGCCACTGACCAGGTGAGAAAGCCGCGCGGGATCCCATCCTGCAAGGCGGTCACCACACAGAGGGATCCCACCACTCGGCTGAAGGCCTGCACCAGCCGATCCGCCTGAGTTTCAACACCGCCTTGGCGGGGGGCACGAGCTCGCTTGGCCTTGCGCAGGGCTTGGGCAAATTGGGATCCCGCCTCTTGGCAAGCTTCCAAGATCTCGGCGGTGGGCTTAAACTTGGCGCGGATCGTCTCAAACCCCAAGGTAAAGCCGGCATTGAGCAACTTGCTCTCGATGAGATCCACGGCCTCGCCGCTCCAGCCATAGGAGCCGAAGACCCCGGCCAGCTTGCTGGTGGGAACGGAAGAGAGAATCAGGCCCAGGGCTGTTTGGATCTGGACCGGGGGATGGCCGGCCAGGGTTGGCGAGCCGATGATGAACCCCTGGCAGCGCTCCAAGGCCTGGGCGATCTCTTCAGGGGTGGCCCACTCGCAGTTAATCCGCTCCACCGTAACTCCCGCCCGCTCCAAGCCTTGGGCAATGGCTACCGCCATCAAGCCGGTGTTGCCGTAGGCGGAGGTGTACAAGAGGGCCACCCGCTGCTCCAAGGGATCCTCTTCGCACCAGAGCTGGTAGTCCAAGCGCAGCCGCCGCAGGCTGTGGCGCACGAGGGGCCCGTGGGCAGGAGCGTAGATCTGGGCGGGGAATTCCTCCAGCTTGGCCAGGGCTGCCTTGACCTGGGGCGCTTGGTTGCGGTGGAGACAGTCGAAGTAGTAGCGGCGATCCTCGCTCAGTTGCCGCCAATGTTCATCGAATACCTGCTCGTCGCAGACATGGGCGCCAAAGAGCTTGTCGGTAAAGAGGATCCCGGTGGCCGGATCGTAGGTGCAGAGGGCATCGGGGTGGCGGGGCGTGGGCACGGTGCGAAAATGCAACTCATGGCCTTCCCCCAGATCCAGGCGATCCCCATCTCGGATGACCCGCAGGCGAAAGGACTGATTGCTGCCGTAGGGAATGCCAAAATCGGCGGCCTCCTCTTCGTCGCGGCCAGGAGGGGGGGACTCCCTGCCTTCAAAAGCTGCCCGCAGGGTAAGGGATCCTGGCTTAGAGCAGAGCACCACTGCGTAGGGGGCCAGCGGCAGAAGCGCCTTGAGGGTGGCGATGCGGTTGAAGTTGACGTGGCTGAGCAGGATAAAGTCCAGCCGCTGCAGGTATTGGTGCTGGGCCAGCTCCTCCAGAAAGATGTCCGTAAACGACTCCCCCGGCGGATCGATGAGCAGGGTTTGGCGGGCCTGGATGAGGTAGCTGTTGGCCGTGGTGCCCCGCTGCCGGGCATATTCCAGCTCAAACTTGAGGCGATCCCAGGTGCGGGAGCGCAAAACCAGAGTGGACGGGCCAATGACGGCCACTTGAACATCGCGAGTGGGAGTTTTGCTCGCCATAGCAGTCTCCAGGGGGCCTCTGTCCCCACCTTGCCACGAAACTAGAGAAATGGGGACCCCTTTTCCTCTATGGAAAGATTCGAGAGCTAACGTAGAATTTGTCCATTCCCTGGGAGTGTTTGCGATGGCCCAAGCTTCTGGATCCGCCGGTGCTTCTGCTACGGCCTGGCATAGCCTCCCTCTTCCTGCTGTTATCCAGAAGTTGCAGACCGATCCCGATGCTGGCCTGACTACCCAGCAGGTGATCCAGAGGCAGCGGGAATACGGCCCCAACGAGCTGATCTCCTCTCCTGGCCGCAGCGCCTGGCAGCTCTTCCTTGACCAATTCCGCAATGTCATGCTGCTGATGCTGATCGCCGTGGCGGCGATCTCAGCGACTCTGGACTTGCAGGAAGGCGAGTTCCCCAAAGATGCTCTGGCCATTCTGTTGATCGTCGGCCTCAACGGTCTGCTGGGCTACTTACAAGAAAGCCGGGCGGAAAAAGCGCTGGCGGCCCTAAAAAAGCTGGCCTCCCCCAGCGTGCGGGTGCAGCGGGACGGCCTGTGGCAGGAGATCCCCGCCAACCAATTGGTGCCAGGGGATCGCGTGCTCCTGGAAGCCGGGGTGCAGATCCCGGCCGATGGGCGCTTGGCGGAAGCGGTCAACCTGCAGGTGCGGGAGGCGGCCCTGACAGGGGAGGCGGTGCCGGTTACCAAGCAGGCCGATTGTGTCCTCCCCGAGGAAACTGAGCTCGGAGAGCGGCGCAACATGGCCTTCATGGGCACCGAGGTGCTCCAGGGGCGAGGGATCCTCTTGGTTACTGCCACCGGCATGAACACGGAGCTGGGCAAGGTGGCCGCCCTGCTGCAAACGGTGGAAAACGAGCCCACCCCCCTGCAGCGGCGCATGAGCCAGCTGGGCAACGTGCTGGTGTCGGGATCCCTGGCCTTGGTGGCGCTGGTGGTGATCGTGGGGCTGCTGCAGGCCGGCAGCATGGCGCCTTTCACCTCGCTGCTGGAAACTTCCCTCAGCATGGCCGTGGCGGTGGTGCCGGAAGGGCTGCCGGCTGTAACCACGGTTACCTTGGCTATTGGAACCCAGCGCATGGTGCGCCGCAACGCCCTCATCCGCCGCCTGCCAGCCGTGGAGACGCTGGGATCCGTCACCACCATCTGCTCCGACAAAACCGGCACTCTCACCGAAAACAAAATGGTGGTCACCGACATCCTCACCCCCGACCGCCACTACCACGTCAGCGGCACTGGCTACATTCCCAAGGGATCCTTCTACTGCGGCGGCCAGCCCATCGATCCCCAGAGCGCCCCCGACCTGCAGGCCCTTCTCAGAGCCGTGGTCTTCTGCAACGACGCCCTGTTGCAAGCTACCCTCCCAGCCGAGCGCGGCGCTGCCCCCACCTGGTCGATTCTGGGGGATCCCACGGAGGCCGCCCTGCTGGTGGCTGCTGCCAAGGCCAACCTGCAGAAAGACTCTTTGCAGGAGCAGCACCCGCGGGTGCAGGAGATCCCTTTTAGCTCGGAGCGCAAGCGCATGAGCGTGGTGGTGCAAGAGGAGGGCAGCTATGGCGTCTACGTCAAGGGATCTGCCGAGCTGGTGCTGGAGCAGTGTGCCTATATCCAGAAAAGTGGAACTTGGCAGGCGCTGTCAGAAGCCGATCGACAAGCCATTCTGGCTGCCAACAACCGTTTGGCGGCCCAGGGCATCCGGGTTTTGGGGGTGGCCACCCAGCGGCTACAGGGGATCCCGGAGAATCTCGAGGAGATCGAGCGCAACTTGGTTTGGCTAGGCTTAGTGGGCATGTACGATCCCCCTCGGCCCGAAGCGCGGGAAGCCGTAGCCCGCTGCCGCCAGGCCGGGATCCGCACCCTCATGGTAACCGGCGATCACCAACTCACTGCCATAGCCATTGCCCGCGAGCTGGGTATTCTCGACTCCGAGAGCCAGGCCATTGATGGGCGCACCCTCTCCCGCCTTAGCTTTGAGGAGCTGCTGCAGACGGTGCAAAGGGTCAACGTCTATGCCCGCGTGGCCCCCGAGCACAAGCTGCGCATCGTGCAGGCCCTGCAGAAACAAAACCAGTTTGTGGCCATGACGGGGGATGGGGTCAACGACGCCCCTGCCCTGCGCCAGGCAGATATTGGCATTGCCATGGGCATCACCGGCACCGACGTCAGCAAAGAGGCCAGCGACATGGTGCTGCTGGACGACAACTTCGCCACCATCGTGGCGGCTATTGAAGAAGGGCGGGTGGTCTACAGCAACATCCGCCGTTTCGTGAAATACATCTTGGGCAGCAACATCGGCGAGGTGTTGACTGTGGCGGCTACACCTCTCCTGGGCCTAGAGGACGTGCCGCTGACGCCCCTGCAGATCCTGTGGATGAACTTGGTAACCGACGGCCTGCCCGCCCTGGCCTTGGCGATGGAGCCAGCAGAACCAGGGGTGATGCAGCGCCCCCCCTTCAACCCCAAAGAGAGCATCTTTGCCCAAGGGCTCGGTGCCTACATGGTGCGCATCGGTGTGGTCTTTGCCATCTCCACGATCCTGATGATGGCCATCGTGGAAGCCTATATCCCCCACTGGCGCACGATGGTCTTCACCACCCTGTGCATTGCCCAGATGGGCCATGCCCTGGCAGCCCGCTCCAATGACAAGCTGACCATCGAGCTCAACCCCTTTTCCAACCCCTACCTGCTGGGGGCCGTGTTGGCCACTTTGCTGTTGCAGTTGGCCCTGCTCTATGTGCCCTTCCTGCGCAACTTTTTCGGGACAGAAGAGTTGACCCTTCCAGAACTGCTCATTTGCCTGGGCTTTAGCACGGTGGTGATGGTCTGGGTGGATCTGGAAAAACTCTACCGCCGCTGGCGCCAGGGATCCCGCCCAACCCCTTGAGAACAAAAGCGGGGAATCCTGCCCTGCCAAAAACGAGCTCTTCCGATGGGGTAGGGGCACTTTTTCCGCAAATTAGCTGAGCTACCGCGTAAAGACTAAGGAATACTCTGGAAAGAGCTGCCGCAAAGCGGGCAGGGAAGAGAGGGCTTTGCTCAAACGCAAGGAGCTGGGAATAAGATGACACCGCTGGGCTGGGCTAGCCTCACGCTTCTGGGTATTGTCTTAGCTCTTTGGGCTCTTCTAAGGTTCGGCTGGCGCTGGCGGCGGATCAAGGGATCGCTGGCAACTTCAAGCCCGGAGGCCCGTTTCCCCGCGGCTCTAGAGGCCAGCCTGGATGCCATCTATCTCTTGGAGGCGCTGCGGGATCCCCATACCGGCGAGATCATCGACTTTGTCTTTGTGGATGTCAACGCCAAAGGGGAGGAGCTAATTTCCCGCCGCCGCGAGGAGATCCTCGGCCAGCGGCTGTGCGAGCTGCTGCCCATCAACCGCACGGGGGGCTTTTTTGAAAAATACAAGCGGGTGGTGGAAACCCGCACCCCCCTGGAAGAGGAGTTCCCCATCTCCGGCCAGCCGGGCCTAAAAGCTCGCTGGATCCGCCACCAAGTGGTGCCGGTGGGGGATGGGATCCTCATCACCAGCCGCAACATCACCGAGCAGGTTGAGAGAGAGCAGGCGCTGCAGGAAAGCGAGTCCCGCTATCGCGCCCTCTACGAGGCAATCCCAGACATGATTTTGGAGATTGCTGCCGACGGTCGCATCCTCGACTGCAAGCCGCCCCGCTACTTCGCCACTCTGCGCCCCTCCGAGGACTACATTGGCCGTCGGCTCCAGGAGATTTTGCCTGCTGCGTTGAGGGAGCAATGCGAGGTTCTGGGAAGGCGGGCTCTGGCCAACCAGAGCATCGAATACCTGGAGTACGAGATCGAGCTGCCAGGCGGGGTGCGGCAGTATCAGAGGGCCTGTATCGTTGCCCACGGCAGCGAGAAGCTCTACGTCCTGGTGCGGGATATCACCGAGCGCAAGCGGGCCGAGCTGGCTCTCCAAGCCGCTGAGGAAAAGCAAAAGGCCATTTTGGCGGCCATCCCAGATCTCATCTTTCACCTCGATAGCCAGGGCATTTGCCTGGGAGTGAGCTGCGGGCGGGAGGTGCGGCCCTACGGCCTGCCAGAAACTTACCTGGGGCGCTCACCCCAAGAACTCCTGCCGCCGGATCTGGCGGAGCAGCGGCTTGCCTATATTCGCCAAGCCCTGGCCACCCAGACCCTGCAGCGCTACGAGCAAAGCCTGGAAATCGACGGCAAGGTGCGCCACGAAGAGGTGCGCATTGCCCCCCTAAACGAGCAAGAAGTAGTGCTCATCATCCGCGACATCACGGAGCGGGTGCAGGCGCAGCAAGCCCTGCAGGAGAGCGAGCAGAAGTTCCGCGCCCTGTTTGAAAATGCGTCGGTAGCCATTCTCATCCGCCACGCCGAGACGGGCGAGATCTTGGAGGCCAACCCGCGCGCCCTTGTCGCCTATGGTTTTTCCAGCCTGGAGGAGCTGCGGGCCTTCGACGCCTCGGAGCAGTCCCCCTATCGCCGGGCCCTGCAGGGGGAGGAGTTCTCGCTGCAGACCTACCTGGAGCAGGCCCGCCAACAGGGATCCGCCCGCTTCGAGTGGCACTGGCAAGGTCGAGATGGCCGGGAGGTTTGGGAAGACGTTTTTGTCCAGCCGCTGGTGCTGCGCGGGATCCCTTGCTGGGTGTTTACCGCCGTCGATATCACCGCCCGCAAGCAGGCAGAAGCCGAGCTGGAGCAATTTTTCTCGGTAGCTTTGGATTTGCTCTGCATTGCCGACAAGGAGGGGTATTTTCGCCGCCTCAACCCGGCCTGGGAGGCCGCCCTGGGCCGTTCCCTCGAGGAGCTGCAGCAGCATCCCTTCTGGGAATGGGTGCACCCGGAAGATCTGCCGGCCACGCAGCAAGCAGTGCAAAAGCTGCTGGAAGAAGGGCGTCTGGATGGCTTTGTCAACCGTTACCGCACCCAAGACGGCAGCTACCGCTTTATCGAGTGGCGCGCTTCTTTGGCGGGATCCCTGGCCTACGCCGCCGGGCGGGACATCACCCTGGCCAAGCAGGCCCAAGAGCAGATGAAGGCGGCTATGGAAGCTGCCGAGGCGGCCAACCGCACCAAGAGCGAGTTCCTGGCCACCATCAGCCACGAGATCCGCACGCCCATCAACGCCATCATGGGCATGGCCGGCCTGTTGCTGGATACCTCTCTCGATGCCCAGCAGCGGGATTGGGTGCAGACCATCCGCTACGGCAGCGAGGTGCTGCTCAGCCTCATCAACGACATCTTGGATTTTTCCAAGATCGAGTCCCAGAAGCTGGAGCTGGAGGAAACGCCCTTCTCCTTGCCCCAGCTCATGGAGGAGCTCTTGGATCTCATGGCCGCCCAGGCCCAGAGCAAAGATCTGGAGCTGGTGGCCTGGGTGGATCCGGCCCTGCCGGCCACCCTGGTCGGGGATCCCAACCGCCTGCGCCAGATCCTGGCCAACCTCCTCAGCAACGCCATCAAGTTCACCCCCCAAGGGGAGGTGGTGGTGACCGTCGAGGCCCAAGAGCAAGATCCCCAGGCCCAGGTGCAGTGGGTGAGCTTCCAGGTGCAGGACACCGGCATCGGCATCCCGCCGGAAAAGCAGGATCGCCTCTTCAAGCCCTTCAGCCAGGTGGACAGCTCCATCAGCCGCCAGTACGGCGGCACCGGCCTGGGGCTGGCCATCAGCCAGCGCCTCTGTCAACTCATGGGCGGAACGATCTGGGTGCAAAGCCAGCCGGGTCAGGGATCCACCTTTGGCTTCCGCATCCCCCTGAAGCTTCCGGATGCGGCCCTCTGGGCAACCCCCACCCCCGACCCAGCTCTGGCCGGCCAGCGGGTTTTGCTGGTGGAAGACAACGCCAGCCAACGGCAACTTCTTGCGCGCCTACTGCAGTCCTGGGGGATGCAGGTAACAGCCTGCAGCACGGTGGCGGAAGCCCAAGCCATAGCCAAGGCCCAGACTTTTGAGCTGGCCCTGGTGGATACCAGCCTGCCCGACGGCGATGGACTGGCCCTGGCCAGGGCTCTGCAGCAGGAGCAGCCCCCCCTGCGGCTTGTGCTGCTGGTGGATCGCAGAGCCGCTTTGGCAAGCGCTGGCTCTCTTCCTGCCTTAGGTAAGCCGGTCAGGGCTTCTCAACTGCGGGCTCTGCTGGGCCAGGAAAAAGTGCCTGCGGCTGCTTCCCACTTGAAACCCCAGCTCCCTCTGGCCAGCCGCTGCCCGTTGCGCATCCTGGTAGCCGAAGACAACCCCGTCAACCAAAAGGTCATCCGCCTGATGCTGGAGCGGCTGGGCTATCAGCCGGACATCGTGGCCAACGGCCTGGAAGCCCTGCAGGCGCTGCAACTGCGCGCCTACGACCTGGTCTTGATGGATCTGCACATGCCGGAGCTGGACGGCCTGGCCGCCACCCGCCGCATCCGCAGCGAACTTCCCCCAGAGCGCCAGCCGCGCATCCTCGCCCTCACCGCCGATGCCTTCCTGGAAAGCCGCGCTGCTGCCGAAGCCGCCGGCGTCGATGGCTACCTGACCAAGCCCCTGCAGCCGGCTGTGCTGGAGCGGGCCCTCCAGGAAGCTGCTCTGGATTTTGTCGGGGATCCAAAGCCAGAGCCGGCCCTGGATGCCGCTGCCCTGGCCAGCCTGCAGAGCATGCTGGGATCCCCGGAAGACTGGCAGGAGATGATCCAAACCTACCGGCAAGACAGCCAGGCCCTGCTGGGATCCCTGCGCCAGGCCCTGGAGAGCCGGGATGTCCAAACCGTGGCCCAACTGGCCCACCGCCTCAAGGGCAGCAGCAGCACCTTGGGGGCCGAGCTCTTAGCTCAACGCTGCCAGGCGCTGGAAAAGCTCGTTCGCAAGCCATCGGCCAACTCTGTAAACTGGGATACCATAGAGCAGGCCTTCCAGCGGTTGGAAGCCGAGTACCAGCGGGTTATCCTCGAATTATCGGCTAGCGCGCCAGGACCGCTTCTTTCTTCTCCAGGGGCCCATGCAGAGGCTTGAGAGCAACCTTTCGGCTGGATCCGTTCCTCAGACCGGAACGAGCTCTGCTGCGGCAGAGAAGCGGCCTCTCCTCCTCATTGCCGACGATGATCCCAGCCAGCGGCTTTTGACTCGCTACGCCCTGGAGCGGGAGGGCTACCAACTCGTGGAAGCGGACAGCGGCTTGGCGTGTCTAGAAGCTGCAAGCCGCTATCAGCCGGACATGGTGCTCCTCGATGCGGTGATGCCGGATCTGGATGGGTTTGAGTGCTGCCGCCGCCTCCACGCCCAAAACCCGGACTTGCCGATTTTAATCGTCACGGCTTTGGAAGACGAAACCTTTGTCAACGAGGCCTTTGCAGCCGGCGCCAGCGACTACATCCCCAAGCCCATCCACTGGTCGGTTTTGAAGCGGCGGCTGCGCCACTTGCTGCAAGCCAACCAGGCCCAGCGCCGTCTGCAGCAGCTTAACCAGGAACTGGAAGCCAAGGTACAGGAGCGCACCGCCCAACTGGCCTGCCAGGTGGCAGATCTGGAGCAGCTCAACCGCCTCAAAGACCACTTTTTGGCCACCGTCTCCCACGAGCTGCGCACCCCCCTGACCAAGATCAAGCTGGCCCTGGAACTCCTGCGCCGCACCCCCCTCAACGAGAAGCAGCGGCAATACCATGACATTGCCCTGCAGGAGTGCGAGGCCGAAATCCAGCTCATCAACCGCCTATTGGATCTGCAGAGCCTGGAAGGGAAAGACCTGGGCTCTGCCGTTGCAGCTATTGACCTGCCCCACCTCTGGCACAGCTTGATCGAGTCGGTGCAGCAATGCACCCAGGCCCGCTCCCTCACGCTGCAGGTGGGGGATCTGCCCCCCTCCCCCTGGCGGTTTTACAGCCATCCGCAGCTCCTGACCCAGCTCCTCAAAGAGCTGCTGGACAACGCCTGCAAGTTCACCCAGCCAGGTGGCACGATTCGTCTAGAGGTTCAGCCAATCCCTGAAGGGGTTGAGTTCAGGATCGGCAACACCGCTCAGATCCCGCCCGACCAGTTGCCCCGCCTGTTCGAGCGCTTTTATCGGGTGCCCACTGCGGATCCCTGGGCCCAGCCGGGCAGCGGCCTGGGGCTGGCCTTGGTGAAGCAATGGGTGGAGCGCCTCCAGGGTCACATTCGAGTAACCAGCGAGGCGGGGTGGACATGTTTCCTGCTGCGCCTGCCCAGCCTAAAGCCCTCTGGCAGGACGTGATCAGTGGCCGACGGCAGCGGCGGTTTCGGCAGTGGCAAAGGAAGTGCCGCAGCCGCAGCTAGCCACCGCATTGGGGTTCTTGAAGCGGAAGCCGCCCCCCAACAGATCCTCGGAGAAATCGACAGTCAGCCCTTGAATAAAGGTCATGCTCAAGGGATCCACCGCCACCCGAATCTCGCCAAAGTCAAAGGTATGGTCGTCAGGGTTGGCCTGGGGCTCGAAGTTCATGGTGTAGGAGAGGCCGGAGCAGCCGCTGGGCTTTACCCCCAGGCGCAAGATGGGTTGGGATCCCTCTTTCTCATACTTGCTGCGCAGCCGCTTTAGCTCTTGGATGGCGCTCTCGGTCAAGGTGATCATGGCGGGAAAGCTGAC
>NZ_JANSHG010000030.1:0-18996 GCF_047461555.1 Synechococcus sp. WC101 | reverse complement strand
AAAAACACCACCGGGAACTCCAGCCCTTTGGAAGCATGCAACGTCATTAGCGAAACTTTCTCAGCTCCCTCCTGAAGGGTGTCCAAATCGGAAGCTAAAGACACATTGCTCAAGAAAGCCTCGAGGCTGGGATCCTCCTGTTCTTCTTCAAATTGGCGGGCGGCATTGTAGAGTTCCATCACGTTGGCGATCCTTTCCTCGGCCTCTTCTGTGCCCTGGGCCTTGAGATCTTCCAGATAGCCGCAATCCCGCAGCAGCCCCTCCAGAAGGGCGGCAGCCGAAACCTGGGCCATCTGTCTGTGCCAATGCTGGATAAGCTGGGCAAACTGGAGAACCGGCTTGGCCGAACGCCCCAGCAGGTTGGTAACAGAGGCCTCGTCGCTGAGGATAGTCCACAGGGGCACATTTAAGGCAGCCGCCGCTTCGCTTAGCTTGTCCAGAGTGGACTTGCCGATGCCCCGCCGCGGCACATTGATAATGCGCAACAGGCTAAAAGAATCGGCAGGGTTGAGCACAACCCGCAAATAGGCCAGCACATCCTTAATCTCTTTGCGATCGTAAAATCGCAGCCCCCCCACCACCGTGTAAGGGATCCCCCACCGCAGCAAAACCTCTTCAAAAGGGCGAGATTGGGCATTGGTGCGGTAGAGAATGGCAAAATCTCCCCAGGAAGAGTTGGGATTTTGGCTGTGTAATCCCCGGATGGTATTGACCACAAACTCGGCCTCGGCCATTTCGTCCTCCGCCTGGTAGCAAACGATGGGATGGCCGGGGGGGCGAGTTGGCCGGAGAATTTTATCGATGCGCTCGGTGTTTTTCTCAATCAGGACGTTAGCCGCCTGCAAAATCGTGGCGGTGGAGCGATAGTTTTCTTCCAATTTGATCAGGGTGCGGGTATCGTCGTCCGGCAGGCCATCGCCAAAGGTCTCTTGAAACTCCAGCAAAATGGTGAAATCGGCCCCCCGAAAGCGATAGATGCTTTGATCTGCATCGCCCACCACAAAGAGGGAGCGATTGGTCCAGTCCCACTCGGAGCGGCGGGTCTCGCCGTTGGTGGCCAGGAGCCGGATCAGCTCGTACTGGGTGCGGTTGGTATCTTGGTATTCGTCCACCAAGATGTGCCGAAAGCGCTGGTGCCAGTAGGCCAAAACCTGCTCATTTTGGCGGAAAAGTTGCACCGGGATCCAAATTAAGTTGTCGAAATCGAGGGCATTATTGGCCGCCAGTTGATCTTCGTAGAGCTCGTAAACCTGAGCCAGGATGCGACCTCGGAAATTGGGCTGGTGGCGCTCCAGATCGGCAGGGGTCCAACCTTGATTTTTAGCATTGCTAATGGCATAGCGCACCGATCTTGGATCGAACTTGCGCTCATCTAAGTTGAGTTGCTTAGTTACAATCTCTTTAACCAGGGATTGGGCGTCCGATTCATCGAAAATCGAGAAGTTGCGAGTCCACTTTCGTCCCTTGGGATCCTGATATTTTTCGATCTCCAGGCGCAGGATCTGGGCAAATAAGCTGTGGAACGTGCCAATCCAAAGAGGCTTAATCCAGCGGTGGTAAACAGCAGATTTTAGTCGCGTTGCCTGGGCCGGCTCCAATTCCTCTAAGGGGATCCCAAATTGTTCTTGAGCTTCTTGTTCGGCAAAGAGCTGCTCAATGCGCTCTTTCATTTCGCGGGCGGCCTTGTTGGTGAAGGTCACGGCCAAAATTTCTCCTGGATCCACCCGATAGTGGCGAATCAGGTAGGCAATGCGGTGGGTGAGGGCGCGCGTCTTGCCGGAACCTGCCCCCGCCACCACCAGCAGCGGGCCACAAAAGTGTTGCACCGCTTGCCGTTGAGAAGGGTTGAGGGCATCCAGCAAAGAGGCGTGAGTCATGGCCAGCAAACCAGAAACTGCCTTCCATTATGGGCACCAACCCAATGGGGATGAGAAGCCCAGAGGGCATTTTGGAGCACCAAGGATGAAGATCGGTTAAGATTTGGCCGGCCCGCTCCAGAGCTCCCCGCCATGAACCGAGTGCTGTCCTGCTGCTGTGCCCCGGCTAACCGCTGCTGGCTTTGCGTTCAAAAGAGACTTGTGGCTTTGGGGTTTGCCACCCTTGCCCTGCTTTCTCAAGGTGCGTTCGATCCCGCCCAAGCTGGCAACTGCCCCAGCAACGGCAACCCCAAAACATCTCTTGACCTCAAGGTGGAAAGCGTTTCTGGGGATCGGCTTGACCTAAGTCGGTATGAGGGCATTCAAGCGTTGATCTTGACCAACAGCCAAACCCGCTCGCAATCGGAAGCCCTCTCCAAAAGCTTGGCCCTGGAGTTCGGGCGAAACCCTCGGCTGCGCCAGATCGTGCTGGTGGATGGCAGGGGGCTGCTGTTGGTGCGAAATTTGGTTTTGCAGGCCATCCGGGAGAGTGTACCGACGGATCCCCGCCTGGTTTCTCCGTTTGTGTATGTCTCGGTCGATTTTGAGGGAGCAACCATCCAGAAGCTGCAAGAAATAGCCGCTGCAACCTTGCCTGGGATCAATTTTCGCCAACAGGCCGCTTTGCTGCTTTTGGACGGCCAGGGAACTCTTCTGAGCGGATTTGCCGACTTGGAGCAATCCAACCTCAGCATTCGCCGGTGCATTCGCACCCTCATGGGATAGTCCCACTTCCCTTTCACACCGGCAACGCCTCTTTTCTGCTGCTCTGGCCCAAGCCATTAAACTGGTCATACCGGTCATGTTGAAGCTTGAAGTCAACCGGTCGAACGACGGCTCTCTGTTCGCGGGATCCCATGCGCCGCCAGCTCAAAATCTTGAACCAAATCCTCGATTACAAGCTTGCCAACTTGCGGCTGTTTGGCCGAGCCGAGCTGAAGGGGCCTGTTCTCAACGTGCTGCTGGAACGGCTGCCGGGCGATGTGGTGGATACCCTGCAGGTGATGGAGGTGGTGCGCAGTGCGGTGGAAGCCTCTCTGCTGCAAGGGTTGCGCAAGGTCAACGTTTACCTTTGGTGCCGCGGACAAACTGAAGAAGCGCCGGAGTGGAGCGAAAGCTTTGCTGTAGAGCCATTGGTCTTGGCCCACCCCAAGGAGCTCCGAAGCCTTGCTTTCAACTATCGACAAGACTATCCCGGCATGCGGGTGCTGTTTTTCTGCCTGGGCCTTTGTCTGGGCGGCTTTTACCTGTTGGGGGGCTGGGAGCAGACAGGTTGGATCGATTGGATCCCCGTAGGACTGGCCTTCGCCTTGGGGGTGATCTTCCCCTGGCTCAAACGCTCCCTCAGCCAGTTTGTACACCCTCTATTTCTCCGCCTTGGCCTGGGCTTGGGCTTGGTCTTATTGGGCCTGGCAGTGGCGCTGATCTGGCGGCAGGGCTGGAGCGTTGCCTATGGGATCCTCGGCCTCCTGGCCATCCTCCTGTTGGGTCTGGGAGCCTAGTTCTCAACCGGCAGTGGTGCCGCTGAAGACGTGTAGGGCAGGGCCGGTCATCCACACGTGTTGGGTATCGGGATCCCAGCGAATCTCCAGATTGCCTCCCGGCAGCTCCACCGTGGCTTGCGGCTCGGCCCGCTCTTCCAAAACGGCGGCCACCAAGGCGGCACAGGCGCCTGTCCCACAGGCCAGCGTCGCCCCTGCCCCCCGCTCCCAAACCCGCAGCCGCAGGTAATTTGGGCCGAGCACCTGGGCAAATTCGGTGTTGGTGCGCTCAGGAAAGGCCGGATGATGCTCAAACAGGGGGCCCACAGCTGCCAAGTCCAGCTCTTCCAGGGATCCCCCTTCTTCCAAAAAGACCACACAGTGGGGGTTGCCCATGCTCACCGCCGTCACCGCCCACTCCCGCCCGCCTACCTGCAGGGGCTGCCGCACCACCTTTTCCTCTGGTTTGGCCAGCGTGGTGGGGATCTGCCCGGCCAAGAGGCGAGGGATCCCCATGTCCACTGTTACCAAGCCATCGGGCCGCACCTGCGGCACGATCCGCCCCGCCAAGGTGTGGATCTGGTAGGCGCCGTCCTGGCCAGGGATCCCCAGATCCTGCAAAAAGCGGGCCAAACAGCGGATGCCGTTGCCGCACATCTCCGCCTCCGAGCCGTCGCTGTTGAACAGGCGCATGCTGAAGTCGGCCCCCTCCTGCCCCGGCAGCAGAAAGATAACCCCATCGGCCCCCACGCCAAAGCGGCGGTTGCAGAGGGCAACGGCTTCCTCAGGCGTCAGACAGGGCTGCGGCTGGTGGCGGTTGTCCACCAAGATAAAGTCGTTCCCCAGCCCCTGGTATTTGTGGAAGGAGAGACGGGAGGGCAACCGAACAGGCATGCAGCGGAACCGCACAACAACCGGCTTCAATCCTCGTGCATCTCGTAGGGATCCTGCAAGTTTTTGGAAGGGGGGCCAAAGGCGGTGTAGATGGCAAAGGCGGTGATGCAGATGGTTATTGCCGCAATGGCCACAACCAGCGAAAGGGTGGATTCCATGGTTAGCTCTTCAGTTCTGAGAGAATCTCCCTACATATTACACAAGTTTACAATTCATTGCCGGCGGCAAAGGGGAGTGACCAGATTCTGTTAGCGTGATTTTAAAAGGAGGTTGTCTGGCTGGGATCTGCCGCCGTGCTGACCTCCAAGTTGGCAAACCTGTCCTCTCTTTGACCTATCGCGAGAACCTATGGCGATTCGTACCAAACTGGGCGATCTGCTGCGTCCTCTCAACTCGGAATACGGCAAGGTGGCCCCTGGCTGGGGCACCACGCCTTTGATGGCGGTCTTTATGGTGCTGTTCGGCATCTTCTTGCTGATCATCCTGCAGATCTACAACAAGTCGCTGCTCCTGGAAGACATCAACGTCTCCTGGGAGAGCCTCAGCTTCTAGGGCTCCTGGCTGCCGCGGGCTGTCTAGGTGGTGTACTCGGCGTTGATGCGCACGTAGTCGTAGCTGAGGTCACAGCCCCAGGCAACGCCCTGGCCAGATCCCTGGTGGAGGTCTACCGTAAAGGTTACGGGATCCCCTCTCTTTAGGTACTCAGAGGCCGCCTGGCGATCAAAAGCCAGAGGCATTCCCCCCTGCAGCAGCAGAAAATCCCCCAGGCGAACCTCCAAGCGACGGCTGTCAAAGGGGATCCCAGCCCGTCCGGCGGCGGCGGCCACCCGGCCCCAGTTGGGATCGTTGCCAAAAACTGCCGCCTTCACCAGGGGAGAGCCGGCAATGACACGGGCTATCTGCCGAGCTGACCTGTCGTCGGGGGCGCCCTGCACCCGGATCTGCAACAACTTGGTGGCTCCCTCGCCGTCGCGGGCGATGGCCTTAGCCAGGTGAATGCAAACCTGGACAACCATCTCGGCGAGGGCTTGGGCAGCTCTCGTGCCAGCTTGCAGGGTGGGAATCCCACTTTGGCCGTTGGCCAGAGCCAGCACCATGTCGTTGGTGCTGGTATCCCCGTCCACGGTGATTTGGTTAAAGCTGAGGTCAACCGCCTCTTTGAGGATCTGCTGCCAGAGGGGAGGATCCACGGCTGCATCGCAGGTTAGGAAAGCTAACATCGTCGCCAAGTTGGGGTGGATCATACCGGATCCCTTGGCGATGCCTCCCAGCCTGACGGTGTAGCCGTCGATCTCGGCCTCCAGGGCTGTACTCTTGGTCACCAGGTCGGTGGTGAGGATGGCGCGGGCGGCGCTCTCTCCTCCTGTCGGCGAGAGGCTGTCGATCAGGCGGGGCAGGGCCGCCTCGATTTTGGCCATTTCCAATTGCCGCCCGATCACCCCTGTCGAGGCAGTGAGCACCTGTTGGGCCGGGATCCCCAGCCGTTCTCCTACCCAGAGGGCCAGTTGGGCGTTGTTGCGCTCCCCCTCTTCTCCTGTACAGGCGTTGGCTTGGCCGGCATTGCAGAGAATGGCCCGCACCGGCTGCCCTTGGGCGAGGATCCCTTGGTTGTAGGTAACACAGGCGGCCTTGACCTGGTTGCTGGTGAAAACGCCAGCCCCCACCGCCTCGCAGTCGGAAACAATTAGGGCGAGATCGGCAGCGCCGGAGGGCTTGAGGCCAGCAGCCACGCCAGCAGCGCGGAACCCTCGCGGGGCGGTAACGGCGCCTGCAACCCGTTTAAATTGGGATCCCATAGATTCTGGGGCCAGGGGGTGATCGGCACTATCATACCGGCTTGGCGCTCAGATCGGGGTTGAGGGCCAGGGTTGGCAACTGGCAAGTTTTGCCCGAGAAACTCTCTGGAAACCAGGTCGGGGGGTGTAGCTGTGCCTACCGCAGCAGAGGCGACAGATAGTGTTGTTTTAATGGTAATGTGCGCCCTTCTCTTTCTGGATTGGGAAGGGATCCCTTTGCCCTCTGCTCTAGGAACCGCGAGCCATGCCCGCCCCTGTCATTACCCTTAACCATGTCAGCAAGGTCTATGCCAATGGCACGGTGGCTTTGCAAGACATGAACATGGCCATCCAGGAGGGGCAGTTCGTCAGCTTGGTGGGGCCCTCTGGCTGTGGGAAAAGCACGGTGCTGCGGCTGATCGCAGGGTTAGGTGACCTAACCACCGGCTCTATCGAGTGGGGGCAAAACACCTCCCAAGGGAAGCCCAAATTGGCCTTTGTGTTTCAGGAGCCGGCCCTCATGCCCTGGGCAACGGTGATGGACAATGTGCGCCTGCCCCTGAAGTTGGCCGGTGAGCCTCGGCCAAAAGCCGATCGAGAGGTTTTGGAAGCCCTCCACCTGGTGGGCTTGCGGGGGTTTGAGCGCCATTTTCCCCGCGAGCTGTCCGGCGGTATGCGCATGCGGGCTTCCATTGCCCGCGCCTTGGTAACCAAGCCGCAGGTGTTGCTGATGGACGAGCCTTTTGGTGCTTTGGATGAGATCACCCGCAGCAAGCTGAACGGCGAACTGCTGGAGTTGTGGCAGGAGAAGCGCTGGACGGTGATTTTTGTTACCCACAACATTTACGAGGCCGTCTATCTGTCCAACCGCGTGGTGGTGATGGCAGCCCGCCCAGGGCGGGTGGTGGCGGATATCCCCATTGAGGCGCCCTACCCCCGCTCGGAAGAGTTTCGCACCTCGCCCCTTTACAACGACTATTGCCGGGAGGTCGCGACCCGTTTGCGGGAGGCCATGCACGACACGGAGCGGGATCCCTGCCTGCGCCCCCTCTCCGCCGGACGGCTGGGCTGACGGGATCCCCCTTTGGCAGCATTCCCGGTGTTAGAGCCCCTTGATTCCCCCTACCCTATGCTGAGTCCTTTCAGTTTCCTTCTCGATTGGCTGTCTCGCTGGCTGGGATCCCTGCTTGGCGCGCCAGAGCGCCCCTTTGGGCTCTGGCTGGATGGGGAGCTGCCTCGGCTGAGCAGCGCGGTGGAAGAACAACTCAGGCCCCAACCCACCGATGCGGCTAAGGTACCTGGCTCTGCGCCGCCGACCTCTGGGCAAGGGTTGGATCTGCGCAAGTGGTTCAACCTGGACGTGATTGCCCCTGGGATCGTCGGGATCCTTTTTCTGGTGGGCTGGGAAGTGGCCGTGCGGCTGACGGGGGTGCCTCCCTATCTATTGCCGGGGCCGATTTTGGTGGCGCAAACCCTGGTGCGGGAGTGGGGATCCCTTTTCCCTTCCCTTTTGATCACCCTACAAATTACGGTGGTGGCGTTCCTTTTGGCCACAGTCTCGGGGCTTTTGCTGGCGATTTTGTTTGCCCAGAGCAAATGGATTGAGCGCAGCCTCTTTCCCTATGCGGTGATTTTGCAAACAACACCCATCGTTTCCATCGCGCCGTTGATCATCATCTGGCTGCGCAACAACACCTTTGCTGCGATGGTGGTTTGCGCTTGGATTGTCGCCTTTTTCCCCATTATCTCCAACACCACCCTGGGATTAAACAGTGTCGATCACAACCTGCTCAACCTGTTTCAACTGTACAAGGCCAATCGCTGGCAAACCTTGATCTACTTGCGTCTGCCCAGTGCCCTGCCCTACTTCCTGGGAGGTCTGCGCATTAGCGGCGGCCTTTCTTTGATCGGGGCCGTGGTGGCGGAGTTTGTCGCCGGCACCGGTGGGCAACGGGCCGGGATCGCCTACCAAATCTTGATCTCCAGCTTTAATTTGCAGGTGCCTCGCATGTTTGCCGCCTTGGTGCTGGTTACCGGCCTAGGGATCCTGATCTTTGTGGCCTTGAGCGCTTTGTCGGACAAGATACTGGGCAGGTGGCACGAGAGCGCTGTGCGCCGCGAGAACTAATTTTTGCCATAGAGCCGGCAGAAGCGGTTTCGCAAAAGGCAAGAACTGGGAATTCCCGGCAACAAAAAGGCTCAGGTTGCAGCCCTGAGCCCATCTTGACCTGTTATTGGCAGATGCCAGGAACCAGACTCGAACTGGTGACACGAGGATTTTCAGTCCTCTGCTCTACCAACTGAGCTATCCCGGCTCTGGGACTATCATTTTAGAATGCCAAGAGGGCTTTTGGCAACAGGTGGCAACCCTCGCTTTAGCCAATTAGCTTTTCCAGGGCATCCATCTGGGGGATGCAGAGGATGTCCCGCTGCCGATCCCGGCGGATCAGCTCCTCCTGCTCCAGCTTAGACAAGACACGGGTAACCGTTTCCCGGGCCAGGCCACTCAAGCTGCTCAGCTCCCGGTGGGGCAAATTGGGAATTTCTACCCCCTTGCAACCGACCCGCCCGCGGGACTCCGCCAAGAAGAGCAGGATATCGGCGACGCGAGCGACGCTGCTGGCCTCCCGCAATTGCAGGCGACGGTTGATCTGCCGTAAACGTCGCGACAAGAGCTGGGCAAGGCGGATGGCAACCTGCGCATCGGCAGCCAAAAGGGCCAGAAAGTTCTGGGCCGACAGAGAGCAGACCTTGGTGGCTGTCAGGGCAATCACATCGCTGGAACGGGGCGCCTCGTCCAAGGCGGCCATTTCCCCGAAGATCTCCCCTGGGCCAAGAATGGTGAGGGTAACCTCCCGGCCCTCCAGATCGTGAGTGCGAATCTTGACCCAACCCTCCAGGATGAAATAGACGGCGTTGCCCCAGTCGTTCTGTAGCAGGATGGCTTGGTTAACAGGGTGGGAGCGCAGCAACATCTGGCGGGCCAGCGGCTCGAGCACCTCAGGGGAAAAGCCTTCAAACAGAAACATCAGGCGTAAATCTTCAGCCGTTACCTCGCTCACTGGGGTCTCCTCCTGCACCGCCTCAATTCTTGCCCAACTCTCTTCCCAGAGAAAAACTCTTCACCTGACCGCCGCCTGAGATCAGCAGGGGCTGCGGTCAGCCTCTAACCCGGAAACGGCAGCATGCGCTTTGCCGGTAACCTTGGTCAGTTGGAGTCGAGACCTAGATCTGCTGCAGTTGCGCTTGCCAATCTTGGCTGGTATCCAAAACCTGCAGCAAGCGCCGCTCCCCCTCGGAAAAATCCTGCCACTGCGCCTGCTGCTGGGCAAGGAGATCGGCGGTGGCATCGGCAATGTCGGCGAGGTTCAGCGGCTCACCCAGGCTCGAAGCAGGGAGCGTTCGCCGTTGCAGCCGCTCGCGGAGGACAGGTTCAGGGGCGTGGCAGTAGAGGATGCACAACGGGATCCGGCACCGTTGGGCTTGTTCAATTGCCATGCCCCGCAGCGCTTGCCGGTCAAACTTGGCGTCCAGAATCACGCTGTAACCTTCCCGGGCCAACTCCACTCCCAATTGCACCAGGCGGCGATAAGTCCTGTCGGTCATCTCGGGCGTATACACCTCTGGCCCCCCTCGCTGCCGCAGAGGGATCCCAGCCAAATGCTTGCGCACGGCGTCGGAGCGGATGTGGATGGCCCCTCGCTGTCGGGCCAGGTGGCGGGCCACCGTGCTTTTGCCCGCTCCCGACAGGCCGGCCATCAGAAACAACTGCCCCTGTTTGGGCAGCGTGTATTCCCAGGCCAGTCGGTAGTAGCGGGCGGCAGTGTGGAAGGCATTGGCTTTGGCAGCTTCCGAGGCGGCAGGATCGTCTAGCAAAAAAGAGGTGACCTTGGCCCGCACGTAGGCCTGGCGATTGAGGTAAATGGGCAAGATCTTGAGTCCTTCCCAATCGCCTGTCTCTTCCAGATAGCTGTTCAAATAGGCGTTGCCCAGATCGGGGCGATGGCGGGCATCCAGATCCATCACTGCATAGGATACGTCGTACATCGTATCCACAAAGCGGAAGGCCTCGTTGAACTCAATGCAATCAAACAGCAAGATCTGGCCTTCCCACCAACAGAGGTTGCCAAGATGCAGATCCCCGTGGCCTTCGCGGATGCGGTCTTGCTCAATTCTCTGGTAAAACAGCTCCTGTCGCTCGGCAAAAAAGCGATCCGTGTAGGCTTGGGTCTCCCGATATTGATCTGCCGTCTGAGGGCCGCCAATGTAGCGCTGGGTTTGGGCGTAATTCTCGTCGAAAGCCTGCCGCACCTGCTCTGGCCGGCCAAAGCTGCGGATGTAGTCGTTGGTCTCCGCCTGGGCGTGAAAGGCCGCCACCACCCGTCCTAGCTCCTCCATTAAGAGTGGCGTCAGCTCCCCCCGCTCGAGGAGGTTGCTAAAGAGTTGCTCTTGAGGAAACTGCCGCATTTTGAGGGTGTACTCCACGGGCTCGCCACTGCCGTCAAGCTGAAACCGGCCCTCGGCTTGCACAATGGGCAACACCTGTAGATAAAGCCCTGGCGCTCCGCGCTGGTTCAGGCGCAGCTCTTCTTGACAAAAGTAGCGTCGCCGCTCCAGGGTGGTGAAATTCAAAAAGCCAAAATCCAGAGGCTTCTTCACCTTATAGGCGTAGTTCCCTGTCAAGAAAATGTAGGAAATGTGGGTTTGGACGAGCTGAATCGGCTCCCGCACCGGATGGGGGTAAAACCCCGGATCCAACATCGCTTGGATTAGCGGCGGCAGGTGGGCATCGGCCATAAAGATGGAGACGGAAAAGTCAGGGATCCTCATTTTCCTCCAAATTGCCCTCAGCTTAGTCTCCCAAGGGCAGGGCGGCCGCTTGCGGTGAAAGACGGATAATGCTGATCCCCTGTTTAACCAAAGTATCTTGAGCGGCAGCAGAGAGGGCGTAGGGCCAGACCAGATACTTAGTGTTGATGTAGTCTCGCCCCCGCTTGGCCAGGCTCACCTGTTCAGAGAGCATGCGCACCTCCGGCCCGCGGGTGATGATGGCCTCGGCGCGGCGGATGCGCTGCATCAGTTGGCTGAACAGCTCTTGGGGCTGCTGCACGAAGACCACAATGGCCAAGTCACAGGGGTTGTAGTAGTTGCCACTGCCGCAGAGGAGCAGGGCCTCGCTGGCGAGAACAAGGGTCTCCTGGTCTCCCAGAGCCACCACCGGGTAGAGAAAGGTGCGCACGTCCTCCGGCTGCCAGTGATTGAAGGAGTAGCTGTCCACCTCTCCCCGCACCCAAGAGGAGATGGCCGGAAAAACCGCCTCGCTCAGCAGCCGATAGGCCGTCTGCGGTCGCCCTAGCCAGCAGAGGGCATTCTCGTAGAAGCTCTCGTTCTCCAACAGGTGAGGGGTGAGGGGAGCGGCCATAGACTCGGATCTGGGCAGGGCCTCCTCCAGCATGCCTAGTCGGAGATGGTTAAGGCAATTTTGCCCAAAACGGATCCCTGTTCCAGCAGCCGGTGAGCGGCAGCCGCTTCGGCCAGGGGAAAGGTGTGGCTGAGCCGGATGCGCAGTTGGCCCTGGTCGATGAGGCGGGCGCACTGCCGGAGGATCTCCGCCTGGTTTTGCCGAGCAACGATGAGGTTCTTCAGCATAGGGGTGAGCATCAGCTCAAAGCTCACTCGCAAGTTGCGGTCGCGGGCCACCCGCCAATCGGTCTCTGGAGCTGGCGCCAGCAGGGTCACGAGATCGCCGTACACGCGCACGGCAGGGAAGGTCTGCTCCAGCACTGGGCCGCCAAGGGTATCGAGAGCAAGATCCACTCCCTCCTCCTCCGTCCAATCCAGAACGGCCCGCACAAAGTCGGTCTGGCGATAGAAGATGGGCAAGCTGGCCCCCAGCAAACGGACAAACTCGGCCTTTTCCGGCGTGCTCACGGTGGTAGCCACTTGGCATCCCCGCAGACGGGCCAGTTGGACGGCCACATGGCCAACACCCCCTGCCCCGGCGTGGATGAGCACCTTTTGGCCGGCCTGCAGCCGTCCCCGGTCGTAGAGGGCTTCCCAGGCGGTGATCAGCACCAGGGGAGCGGCGGCAGCCTCGGCAAAGCTGAGGGTTCTGGGCTTGGGAGCGACGAAGCGCTCATCGACCACGATTAGCTCGGCGTAGTTCCCCGCCTCTCTGCCCAGGCCGCCGTGGCAGAAGTAAACTTCGTCCCCAACCCGAAACTGCCTGACCCCAGATCCCACGGCTTCTACAACGCCGGCGCCATCGCATCCCAAAATGGCCGGCATCTCCTCGGGGTAGAAGGTGCCTCGCCGCCGCAGCTTGGTGTCGATGGGGTTGACGCCGGCGGCCTTGAGGCGGACACGCAGCTCCCGCTCGCCGCGAATCTGCGGGTCGGGCACCTCCTGCAGTTGCAAAACCTCCGGCCCACCCGGCACGCTCATGAGGATGGCTTTCATCTTCTCAAGTGTTCAGGCTCGGTTTGCTCGACTTGCTGCCTCGCGATTGCCGCCGCGCTCCTGAGGATACACCGGCAAGGGGGTCTCTGAACAATGGTTAGTAGCATAAGCCAAGAGAACCGCTCCAGGGATCCCTTGCCCTAAACTAAGCTTCGGAGTTGTGGAGGCAAGCGGTAGCCCATGCCCGCAGGTGGTTCTGGCTCTCTCGGCGGCAAGGCACGGTCAAAAGCAACTAGAGCTGGCCTGGGATCGCGCTCCTGGCTCGGCTGGGGTAACCCAGCCTATTGGGATGCTGCTGGGCTGATGCTCCTGGGGAGCCTGCTCATCGTCTACCGCTGGCGGGGCACCCTGCTGCTGTTGATTAACCCCGCCTATGTAAACGTGGCTCTGCTGGCCGGCCTGTGCCTGCTGGGCCTGGGGATTGGCCGGTGGCGGGGGGCCAAAGTCGCGCCCTCGGAAAGCCATGTCTCCCTGTTGGGGTCGCGCCTGGGGGCGGCGCTCTTGATCCTGACGGCGCTGCTGGGGTTTTGGGTCGAGCCCCGTCCCCTCTCCAGCCAGACGGCCCTCAACCGGGGGGTATCTCCCTATTTGGGTGCCTCTCGCAGCCAGCCGCAGGCTTTTCGTCCCAAGATTGATCCACGCCAGCGCACCCTGCTGGACTGGGTGCGCACCCTGGATGTCTACCCGGATCCCTATACCTATGAAGGCCAGCCGGTGCAGGTGCAGGGGTTCGTCGTTCCTGACGAGCAACCTGACCACTTTGTCATCGCTCGCTTTTTGGTGAGTTGCTGCGCTGCCGATGCCTACCCGGTCGGCTTGCCGGTGCGCTGGCCCCGCTCGGAGGAACTGGCTCCGGACAGTTGGCTGCGTCTGGAAGGGCGGATGGCCGTGGAGCAACGGGATGGCCAGCCTCAGTTGGTGATCCTGGCCGATCAGGTGGAGCCAATACCGGTGCCGGCCAATCCCTACGCCGACGAGTAGGTTAGATGTCGGTTTCGCTGAGTTTAGCGCTCATGTAATCGAAGGGCTCGGCCACAAAGCTGTAATCCTCGTCGGAGCCGAGCAGCTCCAGGGTGCGCTGCTTCATGTTCTGGATCCCGATCACTGTCGGGGCAATCGGCACCCCCAGGGAGTTGTAGGTTTCCCGCAGACCAGCCAGGACGCGCTCGTCCAAGATGCTGGTATCAGCGGCCACCAGGGCGTAGGAAGCGTAGCGCAGGAAGTAGTCCATATCCCGCAAACAGGTGGCGTAGCGGCGGGTGGTATAGGCGTTGCCGCCCGGACGGATTAGATCCGGCACCTGGGCAAACATGGCCGCAGCAGCCGTCTTGACAATGTCCACCGAGTTGAGGTTAATCACCTGCACGGCCTGGATGCGCCGCAGACCCGAATCGTAAAAGGCCTTGAGCGCGTCCATGGCATTCCGATCCAAGTAGCGGCCGGCCAGGTCATAGGTTTTGATCAGTGTGGTTACGGCATCCCGCATATCCCCAACTCCCTTCCTGTAACTCTATGTAAAAGTAGCTTGAGATGAGAATTTTGCCGGCAACGTCCAAAGGCCAACCTTGGAAAATCGAGCCAGAGCCCAACACCGGCAGCGCTCCGAGCTCCCCGCTTGCCCCCAGAAGTTTAGCATGCGGGGGGTTCTTTCCCGCCTTCTCCTCAGCCAATGGCAGATGTTGTTACGAAAATGTAACTTTTCTGCAACGCTCTAGGGATCCGGCAGCAACACCCGCAGCGGCTTGAGCTGACCTGCTTGGCTGTGCCCCAAGCCCAAAAATTCTCCCTCTCCGCTCATGACCCGCAGGGTCTCGGCAGTGGCCTGAGCCGGATCCAGAGGAATGGCCTGACCTTGTCGCCAGCGCTGCGCCTCAGCCGGAGATAAGAATACTGAGTTCCAACTGCGAAATCCCCACTCAATCGGCAACAGGGCAGCAGCGGGATCGGCGGATCCCTGCCACTGCTCCAGGGGCAGGCTCTCTTCGCTGCGAAAAGGGCCACTTTGCAGCCGTCGCAGGCGGCTCATCAAGCCTCCGCAGCCCAATTTCTCCCCCACGTCGCGGGCGAGGGCGCGGATGTAGGTGCCGGGGCCACAGGCGATCTCCAGATCCACTTCCGGGAACTCGCCAGAGCGCCAGCCCAAGATCTGCAGGTGTCGAATCACTACTCTCCGCGGCTCCAGCCCCAGTTCTGCCGCCTCTGCCCCGGCCCGGGCCAGCTCGTAGAGCTTTTTCCCCTGCCGCTTGATGGCGCTGTAAAGAGGCGGCACCTGCCAGATCTCGCCGACAAACTCCCGCAGACATTCCTCCACCTGCTCGCGGCTCAGCTCCGGACAAGGGGATCCCACCTGGATCTGCCCCTCGGCATCGTCGGTGTCGCTGCGCTGCCCAAAGCGAAAGGTGGCCCGATAGACCTTGTCCCCCGACAAAAACGCCAAAAAGCGCGTCGCCCGCCCCACGGCAATGGGCAGAACTCCCGTTGCCGCCGGATCCAAAGTGCCGCCATGCCCCACCTGGCGGGTGCGCAAGACCCGCCGCACCACCGCCACACAGTCGTGGGAGGTGAGCCCGGCCGGCTTATCCAGGTTGAGAAAGCCCTCCAGGGATCCCATGCTGCCCATCACCCATCAGTCATTGATCAGTAATTAAGATTTGTAACCGAACTGCCGCAGCGCTTAACATAGGGTTGATTTCTGTCTGCGAGTTGGAAGCACCTATGGCGCAATCTGGCCTGTTTCCTCAGCCTATCTGGCAACGCCTGTTGATGATCGCCCCTTTTTTCCTGTGGGGCTCGGCGATGGTGGCCATGCGAGATGCCCTCTCCGAGACCACTCCTCTCTTCATGGCCATTCTGCGGCTGTTGCCAGCCGGGATCCTGGTTTTAGCCTTTCGGCTTTGGCAAGGGCGGGCCTCTGCGGCCTCTCAGCCCTGGCATCCCCAGGGGCTGCGGGGGTGGCTGTGGGTCTTGGCCTTTGCCCTGGTGGACGGCACCTGTTTTCAGGGATTTTTGGCGCAAGGGTTGAGAGAGACCGGCGCCGGGCTGGGATCCGTGCTGATCGACTCGCAGCCGCTGGCGGTGGCCCTGATGGCCACCTGGTTTTACCGGGAGCGGATGGGATCCCTGGGCTGGCTGAGTCTGGGGCTGGGCGTGGTCGGTATCAGCCTTATCGGCCTCGGCGGGGAAGGATCCCTGCAGGTGGGGGCCGGCGTGGTCTGGATGTTGCTGGCTTCCCTGTCGATGGCCATTGGCACCGTGATGATGCCGAAGGTGGCGGAGGTGGCGGATCCGGTGTTGGCGACAGGCTGGCACATGGTATTGGGCAGCCTGCCCTTGATCCTGCTCTCGGCGCTAACAGAAAGCGAGCAATGGCAGCACCTGAGCGGCGCCCACTGGCTGGGCCTGCTCTACGCTTCGGTGATGGGGAGCGCCGTGGCCTACGCCCTCTTCTTCTACTTCGCCTCTCAGGAAAATCTCACCGAATTCAGCTCCCTCACGTTTCTCACCCCCATCTTTGCCCTCCTCTTCGGCAGTACCTTCCTGGGCGAGACCCTGACGCCGGTGCAATGGGTGGGAGTGGGCATTACCCTGGTCTGCGTGTATGTCATCAACCACCGGCAGGAGTGGCAGGAGCGCCTGCGCCTGGCCTGGCCAGGGATCCTCTCGGAGCTGGGCCTGGAGTTCAGCACCGTCGAGATCCGCGATGGCCGACCCGACTAAGGGAGCCTTCTCCTAGGGGGGCAGAAACCCCATGGCATCCCGCGCTTTTTGGAGGGTTTGCTCGGCCACGGCACGGGCCTTGGCGGCATTTTCCCGCATCAGCCCGTGGAGGTAGTCGGGGTCACTCGAGAGCTCCCGGTAGCGCTTTTGAATGGGCTCCAGGGTGGCGATAATGCTGTCGGCGAGGAGGGGCTTGAACTGTCCCCATCCCATCTCGGCGCACTCAGCCGCCACCTCCTCCTTGCTTTTGCCGGAGGTGAGCATGTAGATCGTCAGCAAATTGTGGGCCTCCGGGCGTGCCGGGTCGTCGAAGGCAATGCCCCGAATCGAGTCGGTCTTGCATTTTTGGATCTTCTTGCGGATCGTGTCGGGGTCGTCTAGCAAGTGAATGCGGCTGAAATCCGAGGGATCCGACTTAGACATTTTGCGGGTGCCATCGGTCAAGCTCATGATCCGCGCCCCCTGCGGGCGAATCAGCGCCTCTGGGATCACAAACACCTCCCCAAAGCGGTCGTTAAAGCGGCGGGCAATGTCCCGACACAGCTCGATGTGCTGCCGCTGATCCTCCCCTACCGGCACATACTTGGGCTGGTAGAGGAGAATATCCGCTGCCTGCAAAATCGGGTAGCTGAACAGGCCAACACTCGTTTCCTCTCCCTGCTTCTCTTTTTTTTCCTTGTACTGGATCATGCGCTCCGCCCAGTTCATAGGGGTGATGGTGGTGAACAGCCAGGCCAGCTCCGTGTGGGCGGGCACGTGGGACTGCACAAACAGCACACAGTGCTCCAGGCTGAGGCCACAGGCCAGGTAGAGAGCAAACAAAGAACGGGTGCGCTCCCTCAGCAGCTCGGGATCCTGGGGCACAGTAATGGCATGTTGATCCACAATGCAGAAGAAGTTCTCGTAGCGCTCCTGCTCGGCCACCCAGTTTTTAATGGCCCCCAAGTAATTGCCCAGGTGCAACTCGCCGGAGGGCTGGATTCCAGAAAGCGTGCGCGGCTTGGCCATAGGAAAAGCGATCTCAAACGCCAACAAGAGGGAGGACGAGAACCAAGAAAGTCTTTGTTCAGGATATCAAGAGAGCCGCAACCCGTTGGTTTATGAGGGAAGAAAGACAGCAACCCGAAACCATGGCAGACCCGGAGCCAGAACTGCTGCGTGCTGCCAACCACTACGTGCTGCTGATCCCGGGCCTGCCAGAGCAATTTCTCACCCCTGAGGAATTGCAGGAGTTCCTTGTGCGGCTGTTGCAGGAGCACCCCCATCTGGTGGATGCAGATCTGGCCCGCTATCCCACCCCTCAAGCCCAGGCGCAACGGCTCATCGACACGGCCTGTGAGGTGGAGGTCTCCCCTGGCGAAACCGTGCAGTGGCATCCTGTACGCCTGCGCAAGCGCCCCTCAGCTTCTTCTCGCCCCGGCCAGCATCCGGCTTGAGGCCACGCACGGGATCCCATAGGCATGCTACAACCCAAAGAAGAGATACCCTGTCCTGCGCTCTAAGGGGGTCAATCATGCCGCGCAGCATGAAGAACGACAACTTCATCGACAAAACCTTCACCGTCATGGCTGACCTGATCCTGAAGCTGATGCCGGGGGTGAGTCCTGAGCAGAAGAAGGCCTTTGCCTACTACCGGGACGGCATGGCGGCCCAGAGCGAGGGAGAATATGCCGAGGCTCTAGAAAACTACCGAGAAGCCCTGGCCCTGGAGCAAGACGACGAAGACCGCAGCTACATCCTCTACAACATGGGCCTGATCTACCAGAGCAATGGCGAACTGGACAAAGCCCTGGAGTACTACCACCAGGCCCTGGAGCTGAACCCCCGCCTCTGTTCTGCCCTAAACAACATTGCCGTCTTGCTGCACCACAAGGGCGAGCAGAGCCTGCAGGCCGGGGATGAGGAGACGGCAGAGGCCCTGTTCGATGAGGCGGCTCAATACTGGATCCGCGCCATTCGCATTGCCCCCAACAACTACATCGAGGCGCAAAACTGGCTCAAGACCACGGGACGCGCCAACCTGGAGCTGTATTGAGTCTTCCCCCAAGTACCCCAGTTCAGCTAGATTGACCAGAAGTCAAACCTGCTGGCGGAAAGGAAGGATGCTGACACGAGAAGAGGTGCAACATGTTGCCCACCTGGCGCGGCTGGAGCTTACGGAAGAAGAGGAAATCCAGTTTACCGAGCAACTGGCCGATATCTTGGCCTACGTGGAGCAACTGAAAGAACTGGATACGGAAGGGGTAGAGCCCACCTTTCATGTGCTGGATGCGGAGCTGCCCACTCGCCCCGACCAAGTGGAGCCCTACCCCAATATCGAAGGGATCCTGGCCAACGCTCCCGACCGCGCTGACATGTTCTTCAAGGTGCCCCGCATCCTAGAAGGGGAAGATTAGCCCAACTGGCAAGCCCTGCAGCTATGAGCTACAGCAGCTTTTGCTCTTCGGGGGGGGGGAGGAGGCACATCCAGGGCCGGGTTGCACTCGAAGAAGCCCAACGGCTTGAGCAGAAAGCCGATGTAGCTAACCGGCATCACCGGCCAGTCTTCGGTGCGGGGGAAATGGTTGCAGCCAAAGCTGTCCCAGAGCACCAGGCGGGTATTCTCAAGCGAGCGGTTGGCTTGCGTCCATCAGAACCTCTGGGGTACTCCCGCCACAGCGCAGCTTGGCGGGCTGGAGGATAGGCGGTGAGACGAAGGGGTTCAATGCCCCTGAGTCTCACAATCTGGGCGTTGCCTGCTGCTCGACATACTTC